>CAMBPO010000026.1 GCA_945869725.1 Klebsiella pneumoniae | reverse complement strand
ACGATGCGCAGACTGTCGGGCACTCTGATACCGGGCTCCAGGAAGCGGTGATTGACCGATCTGATCTCCCAACTCATTGTTCCCCAGTCAAATTCTTTTTGCTTTCGCGCAAAGGCGGTCATGCTGGCAACCATTGAATTTCCTCCGGTTTTATTATTATCGAAGCCGAAGTGTAACCGATTCGCGGTTCCCTGGTGCGCCCTTGATGAAATTGCCCTGCCAATGCAGGATAATCCTGAATTCATTCGTCAAAAATGCTTTTCCACAGAGGTTCCATGCACGATTCCAGCTCCCAAAATGCTTCTGCCATCATCCGCCCGAGTTTGCGCCAGGCTCATCAATTGCGTGATATCAAACTCACCCGTCACTATACAAAACATGCTGAGGGTTCAGTGTTGGTGGAATTTGGCGATACCAAGGTCATCTGTACTGCGACGGTGGAAGACTCGGTGCCGCGTTTCCTGAAAGGATCGGGAACTGGCTGGGTGACCGCCGAGTACGGCATGTTGCCGCGCTCTACCGGAACACGCATGGACAGAGAGGCGTCACGCGGCAAACAAGGGGGGCGGACACTGGAAATTCAGCGCCTTATCGGGCGTTCTCTGCGTGCCGCGCTGGATATGAAGCTGCTGGGCGAAAATACCATCAAGCTGGATTGCGACGTTATCCAGGCGGACGGCGGGACCCGCACAGCCTCGATCACAGGTGGCTGTGTTGCGCTGTATGACGCAGTAACCGTTATGTTGAGTCGTGGCATGGTCGCAACCAATCCGATCAAGCAGTTGATTGGCTCGGTGTCTGTCGGCATGTACAAAGGCATGCCAGTGCTGGATCTGGATTACGCTGAAGATTCCACTGCCGATACCGATATGAACGTGGTCATGAATGAGGCAGGGCGCTTTATTGAAGTCCAAGGTACGGCAGAAGACGGTGATTATGATTTTGCGCAGCTGCAGCAAATGATTGAGCTGGCGCAGGCTGGTATCGCTGAATTGATTGTCAAACAAAGGCAGGCTTTGGGTCTGCTGTAACGAGGCAAAGGGGGCCTGATGAGTCTGCATCCACATCAACTGAAATTTATTGAATATTGTGTCCAAAACCGCATTTTGTGTTTCGGCGAGTTTACGTTGAAATCCGGCAGGGTGAGTCCCTATTTCTTTAATGCAGGGCTATTCAATACCGGTGAGGCGCTGGCATTTATTGGCAGTTGTTACGCAGCAGAAATCAAGAATTCGGGACTCGAATTTGACATGCTGTTCGGGCCGGCCTACAAAGGAATCCCGTTGGTGTCAGTGACAGCAGCGGCATTGGCCACCGAACAAAACATCAACAAGCCGTATTGTTTTAACCGCAAGGAAGTTAAGGATCACGGTGAGGGCGGGCTGACGGTGGGCGCACCGCTTCAGGGAAGAATATTGATAGTGGATGACGTGATCACTGCGGGTACGGCAGTTCGTGAAGTCATGACCATGATGCGCAAAGTGTTTGCGTCGCCGGTCGGTATTTTGGTTGCGCTCGATCGTCAGGAACGTGGCACAGGTGACCTGTCAGCCATTCAGGAAATCGAGAGGGAGTTCCATGTTCCTGTGCTGAGCCTGATCACCATGACGCAGATCATCGACTACCTCAAGCTGCAACAGGATGGCCACCTTAAGGAATTTTTGCATCCGATCCGCGAATACCGTCAGCGTTACGGCACGTATGGCGACGTATCGGTGTAGGGAGTCAGCAGATGCTGCGCTAGAAACTGCCATTGTTCTTCCCAGTGTTCGGTGGGCGGGCGTTTGAACTCGCTGCGCACAAACTGCATCAGTCGCCCCTCCACACTGGCGAGCAGCAGGCTAGCTAGAACTGCCGGAGAGATGGCGGGCTTGAGATTTTCCCGCAGCGGTGCCTCGCGCAGCACCTGTTTGAGCTGCGATTCAAGGCGGTCAAACAATTGTCCGATACGTACACGCAAACGTTCAGTCTCACCGGCAAGTGCATCGCCTGTCATCAGGCGCGTCATTCCCGGATTTTTCTCTGCAAAGGTCAGTAGCAGGGTCAGAATTTTTTCGCAGCGCTCTGTTGTGCTGAAGTCCTCCTGAAGAATCCGTGTGATTCGTATAAACAGTGTGTCTTCAATAAATTTGATCAAACCTTCAAACATGCGCGCTTTACTTGGGAAGTGTCGATACAGCGCTGCTTCGGAAACCCCAACTTCACGTGCCAGCGCGGCAGTCGTAATTCGCTCACCCGGGCCGGACTCCAGCATGTGAGCCAGCGCCTGCAGTATGTGTTCTTTGCGAGAGGATTTTTTGTCAGACCGGCTGGCGCGCGGATGGGCGTGCGCTTCCAGATCCGGGTGTATCAGGTCCTCATTCATCAAGCGTCCTCGCCGGTCTTGCGGGTATTGCTGATCAGGGTGCCGACACCGGTATTGGTAAAGATCTCCAGCAGCACGGCATGTTCAACCCGGCCATCAATAATATGAGCGCTGGTGACACCATGATTGACTGCATCCAGGGCGCAATGAATCTTTGGCAGCATCCCGCCATAAATAGTGCCGTCTTCTATTAATAAGTCGACCTGCGCAGTTGTCAGCCCGGTCAGTACGTTACCCAGTTTGTCCATGACGCCAGAGATATTGGTGAGCAATACCAGTTTTTCGGCGCCTAGCACTTTGGCTATTTCCCCGGCAACAGTATCGGCATTAATGTTGTACGTGGCACCATTCTCGTCGACTCCGATTGGGGCAATGACAGGAATGAAGTCACTGTGCTCCATCATGCGCAACACTTCGGTATTGATTTTATCAACGCGGCCAACCTGTCCAAGGTCGAGCAGTTTGTCACCTGAACCGTCGGTGCTGGCCTTACGCTTGAGCAGCTTTTTGGCGCGGATCAGATTGCCATCTTTGCCAGTGATGCCAATGGCTTTGCCGCCATTTTTATTCAATAACGCAACAATCTCCTGATTGACCAATCCGCCAAGTACCATTTCAACAACGTCCATGGTCTGGCTGTCGGTCACACGCTGGCCGTCGATAAACTCAGATTTGATGTTCAATTTCTCCAGCAGCGAGCCGATCTGTGGACCTCCGCCATGCACAACAACCGGATTCATGCCAACCAGTTTCATCATCACGATGTCGCGCGCAAAACTGTTCTTCAGCATTTCGTCGGTCATGGCATTGCCACCATATTTAACAACGATGGTGCAACCGGTGAATTTCTGAATGTAGGGCAATGCCTCGGTAAGAACATTGGCAATATTTTTGGCAGCAGCTAAATCAAGGGGCATAGGGCTATCCGGGATATCAGTGAGATGAAAGTCAGTACAAAGGATGTCATCAGCGGCGCAGAGTATATAACGACTGCAAGCAAATCAAAAACGCAAGACTAGCAGGCGAAATCCAGAGTCGGATCAACTTGTTGCAACAATCGACGGAACGCGTCTTGAATGCGCAGCAACGACTGCCGGCTGACAGCCTCAAAACGCAGCAGTAACGCTGGTGTGGTGTTGGACGCGCGAATAAGCCCCCAGCCGTCCTCAAAGTCTGCGCGGATACCATCAAGACAATTGACGGTCGCCAGCGGGAAATCAACCAGTCGCATCAGTCGCTCCATCAGTTCAAACTTTTGTTCATCGCCAACCTCGATGCGTAACTCTGGTGTGACGATGCTTCCGGGCAGGGATTGCAGCAACTGCCCAGAGGTACGGTTGCTGTTTGCCAGAATCTCGAGAAATCGTGCCGCAACATAAAGCCCGTCATCGTAGCCAAACCAGCGATCCTTGATAAAAATATGTGCAGAAAACTCGCCCCCCAGCACCGCGTCACTGTCGCGCATCTGCTGCTTCATAAACGAGTGACCACTGCGGCTCATCACAGCATTTCCGCCGCTGGCTGCAATTTCACCCGCCAGTAAATTGCTGCATTTGACGTCAAACACAACGTTGGGTTGCTGATAGCGTGGCACGATGTCACGTACAAACAGCATCATCAGGCGGTCAGTATCGATCACACGGCCAGTATTGGTAACCATCACCACCCGATCCCCGTCGCCATCAAGACCGATACCGAGGTCGGCATGTCGGGCTTTTACGGCGCTGATCAGCGGTAAGAGATTTTTGTGCACCGTCGGATCAGGATGGTGATTGGGGAAATGACCATCAACATTGCAGAACAGCGCGTGTACCTCACATCCCAGCGCTACAAACAGCTCTGGAGCGATGATGCCTGGCACAGCGTTGCCGCAGTCCACCACCACGCTCAGGCGCTTGTGAAGCTTGATATCACCACAGATTCTTGCCAGATAGGCAGGTTTAATGTCGAGCATCGAGACCTTGCCCCGCCGTTGCCGGACAGGCGTCCCCGCGTCCGCATCCAGCAAATTAATTGCCTGTGTGCGCAGGTCCTGAATTTCCTCCGGTGTGAGGCAGTGGCGATGCCTGACAATTTTTATGCCGTTGTAATCGGCTGGATTGTGGCTGGCCGTCAGCATCACACCAAATTCGATGCTCGTGGTGTGGGTCGCAAAATAGAGCAGAGGTGTTGGCGCGAGGCCAAGATCAACAACATTGCATCCTTCGCTGACAATGCCATCTTTTAACGCAAGGCTGAGCTCCGGGCTGGATAATCGACCATCGGCGGCAAACAGAACACTGTCCAGCCCATCCGAGATCGCCATGCAAGCAATCGCACGGCCGAGCAGATACGTACCCCGGGCGGTTAGATCGCGTCCGGCTATGCCGCGAATATCATAGGCCCGGAACATGGACTGAGGTAGCAGTTCTTCGTAGTTTGGGGCAGTTGTCATAGCGTCCGTGTTTTATTGTTTTGCTGCCAGCCATCGCGTCTGTATGAGGCCGAGCATCTGTCGTGCCACCAGGTTCTTTCCTGCCGGCCCCATGACATGGGACAGGACTTGATCGTGTTCAGTTCCCCGCCACAGCGCGGTTGCACAGACGTAATCGCTGCCAAACGTACTCGTCGCTTCGTTGGCGAATAACAGATCCAGCCCCTTGCGTCTAAGTTTATCCGCGCCGTAGGCAGCGACATTGTCAGTTTCCGCAGCAAAACCCACCATCATCGGGCGCGGAGTCCTGCCTGCCAGTGTGCTGATGATGTCAGGATTGCGCACCAGTGACAGCTCCATGGTCTCAGCCGCTTTTTTGATTTTATGCGACACTGCTTCAACGGGACGGTAGTCCGCAACAGCTGCAACTCCGATAAACACGTCGTGCGCATCAACACATGCCAGGCACGCAGAGAGCATTTCCAGTGCGGTTGTCACGTGAACCGCTTGCACGCGATCCGGCACAGCAAGGGCGACCGGACCACTGATCAGCGTCACTTGGGCGCCGGCTGCCGCCGCCTCTGCAGCCAGCGCGTAGCCCATTTTTCCTGAGCTGTGATTGCTGATAAAGCGAACCGGGTCGATGGACTCCCGTGTGGGTCCGGCGGTAATCATGATGCGCAAACCACTCAGCCAGCCTGGCGCAAACATCCCTGCACAAGCATCGGTTAACTCCACAGGCTCGAGCATTCGGCCCGGTCCTGTATCGCCGCAGGCCTGAGATCCGGAATCAGGGCCCAATATGTGACATCCTCGCAGCTGGAGAGTTTCGATGTTCTCCCTTGTGGCAGGATTCAGCCACATGGCCTGATTCATTGCCGGTGCAAGTGCCACGGGTGCTTTGCTGGCCAGCAACAAGGTTGTCAGCAGATCGCCCGCCTGACCCGCGGCCATGCGTGCCAGAAAATCAGCACTCGCAGGGGCTATCAGGATTAGATCAGGCCAGCGTGCAAGCTCAATGTGCCCCATGCCGGCCTCAGCATCTGCATCAAGCAATTCATGGTGGACGCGGTTGCCGGACAGCGCCTGCATGGTCAGTGGAGTTATGAATTCAGTCGCGGCTTTGGTCATCACTACGCGCACATCTGCGCCCGCTTTGATCAGCAGGCGAGCCAGCTCTGCGCATTTGTAGGCTGCTATGCCACCGGTCATGCCCAGCAGAATCCGCTTGTTTGCCAGTGTGGCCAGGTTGTTGGACGCCATATGTGAATATCCGCTGTCAGGGCCGCATGCTGGCCGGTTTGGCAAAGCTTACAGCATTTATACAGGCACAGGAAAATGCGGCAAGGCAACACTGTGGCTGGGCTGCTATAAATGGACAGTGAGGTTTTCCATGGAGGGAATAAAATGTCGATCAAGCAATGGCCTGAAAACGAACGGCCGCGAGAAAAACTTCTGCAGCACGGCCCAGGGTTTCTGTCAGACGCGGAGTTGCTCGCGGTGTTCCTGCGCACCGGAGTACCGGGGAGAAACGCGCTGGATATGGCGCGTGACATGTTGATTGACTTCGGGTCATTGACCAGCATCCTCAGAGCGTCATTGGAAGACTTTTGCCGCAGGGATGGTCTTGGGCCCGGAAAATATGTGCAGTTTCAGGCTGTTCTGGAGTTGGCGCGTCGCTACATGAGTGAAAGACTGGCGGAAACTGATGCGCTCACCAATTCAGACCTGACTCGCGATTACCTGCGCGCTCGACTGCGTGACTACACTCACGAGGTATTTGCATGCCTCTATCTGGATAATCAGCATCGAGTCACTGCCATGGAAGAGCTGTTTCAGGGCACCATCGACGGGGCGGCGGTTTATCCAAGAGAGGTGGTCAAGCGTTGTCTTCACAATAATGCAGCTGCCGTGATTTTTGCGCATAATCACCCTTCAGGTCTGGCCGAACCGAGCCAGGCGGACATTGCTATTACCCAGCGCCTGAAGACAGCACTGAACACGATTGATGTCAGAGTGTTGGATCATGTGGTCGTCGGTCGTACCGAAGTTGTATCGTTTGCGGAGCGAGGTTTGCTGTAAAAGCCACACAAACCTGAGCAATTACAGGGATTGCAAGAAAACTGTTTGCCTTAAGTAAGCCGTTTTGGTATAAAACGCAGCTCAAATTTTAAGGCATGTCGCTGATGTTCGTATAAACGTCCACTTGCGAGTGCATGAATCCAGATTTTTCCAAAGCACGGATTTTTTAAACACGTGTTAAATAGAGCACGGTTTGGTAACGAGGCTAGTCATGTCAAAAGTATGTATGGTAACCGGCAAAAAGCCGCTTTCAGGTAACAACGTATCACACGCTAATAATAAAACCCGTCGTCGTTTTCTGCCAAACATCCAGACGCACCGATTCTGGGTACAGTCAGAAAACCGGTTTATTTCGTTGAAATTGTCTACCAGAGGCATGCGCACTATCGATAAGCGTGGCATCGATGCTGTGCTGGCTGATATCCGTGCCAGCGGCGTAAAAATTTAATCTCTAACACTGATTCAGGTGGTAAGTAGCGATGCGCGATAAAATCAAACTGGTTTCCTCAGCTGGCACCGGTCACTTCTACACAACAGATAAAAACAAGCGTACGACACCGGACAAAATGGAGATCAAGAAGTACGATCCCGTTGTCCGCAAGCACGTTATGTACAAAGAAGCCAAGATCAAGTAATCGGGCCAGATCGCTAGCAGGCGATCCCAAGCTGACTGACAGGTTTCTGGCACTAAAACAAACACCCGGTATGATGTGGATCATACCGGGTGTTTTTGTTGGAGCCGCTGCAGTGCGGATCAGGCTTTTTGTTTGCTGAGCGTCTTTGAGAGTTTTTGAACAGCAGTTGTCAGTTTTGCATCCGTCAATATCTCTTTCTTCAACTTACCGACTGTCGTTGAAACTGTGCCATAACGTTTCAAATGGAAAAGCTTTGCAATGGCCTGCAGCGTGGAGGCCGACAGCTCCTGACAAAGATACATGGCCACCCAGCGTGGGATATTTTTTGAACCAGGTCCGCGTGCGGCTTGATAAATGCTGTCCTCGCTGACTTTGAATTGAGCGGCTACTGACGCAACAATGTCCTTACATGACGGTCGCCATTTGGCATGTGTTCCCCTCGAAACACCGCGCACCTTGGTGGCAGTTCGTTTGGTGCCGGCAAATTTGCGGAACTTCTCATCGCCCATCACTGACGAAAGATTTTTTTTGCCGTAAAAGTGCGATAGCTCCTCATCAACACCTTGAGCAACGTAGTCGGCATAACGTTGAAAACGTTTGCCCGCGGGCCCTTCCAGCATCGACAAGGCTTCGTCGCGCACCAGCCAGCCTGGAGATTTAGTTTGATTGGTATACGCCGAGTAACTTGACCAGACGTGTTTGTCCAGATCCTGTTTACGAACGCCAAGATGCACAAAACGTGTTAGCGGTAGCAGATATCTGTCTGCCTGAACCAGCACCGCTTTATAACGGCCACGGAACAGAGACCCTTCGGATTGTTTCAGGCGTTGATAATACTGTGTGTAGATGCCGTCGATCTGGCGCATAAAACGGCTTAGATTGGCTTCCGGAGTCTTTACCAGCAAATGATATTGGTCTTTAAGCAGCGAGTATGCAAAAACCTGAACATTCAGGCGACTACAGGTTTCATCAAGCGCCTGCAGAAAGGCTTCATAGTAACGTGTCGAAGGAAATACCTTCTGCCCCTCTATCGCGGTGTTGGACACATGGTAGTAAGCGTCCGGATATTCTATGCGGAGTGGTCTGGCCATAGACGGAGTTCCTTGTTTTTGTAATTGGTTTTTTTGTTATGAATTACAGCTGACCCCAGTTATCAATAACTATAGTGAACCAGTATTGCTGAAGAGGTCAACACAAAGTTCTGGGGCAGTGGGTAGCGAAAATGGCAGACCGTTCAAGGCGCTTCAGCAATGATTAGTGCGCGTCTTGGGGCTGGAAGGCCCTCAATACTGAGAGTTGGATCATCGGGATCAAGCCCGTCGATCAATGACTGGAACGGCATCCACGGTGTTGTGCGCTGCTCCTGCTCGCCGGTGATATTGATATCAACTGTGCGGATATTGAGAAATCCACAGCGTCGCAGCCATGATTCTGTTGTGGCGACTGATGGCAGAAACCAGACATTGTTCATTCGGCAATACCGGTCCGGCGGTGTCAGGGCATAACCTTCAGGTCCTTCAACCACCAGCGTTTCCAATACCAACTGGCCACCAGAACGCAAACATCCCAATAATTGGAACAAATGATCAAGCGGTGACTTGCGATGATATAACACGCCCATGGAGAACACCGTATCAAACTGTGCGACCGGCGCGGGAAACTCATCCAGCGTCACAGGTAAAACAAATACCGGTTGATCAGGCAGGAACTGCTGTATAAATCTGAATTGAAAATAATAGGCAAGGTGAGGATCCACACCCAGAGCATATCTGGCACCTTCGCCCACTGCCCGGTAACAGTGATAGGCATTACCGCTGCCGACATCAAGCACACGTCTGCCTTTCAGAGCGTCAATGTGCGGCAGCAATCTGTCCCACTTCATGTCGGACCGCCACTCACTGTCAATGTCGACACCAAACACGGACCATGGACCTTTGCGCCAGGGAATCTGGCTTTGTGCGACGGCTTCAATTGCGGCCTGCTGCTCAGGTGTACAGTCGTTTGCACCTCCGATGCGAACAGCGTTTTTTAAATCAATACTGCTTGCCTGCACCTGCGGCAGAGCATCAAAGAGTTCCAGCCAGCGGTCGGTCAGCCCGTGTTTGCGCGAATACAGGTATTTGTCGCTGGCATAGTCAGCCATGGGTTCCATTGGCGTACCGCGCAGCAGCGCCCGCAAGCGAAGATGTGCGTCGCGATCTCTCATCAGCGCACGGCAACCATAGAGCAGAAGTTAAAACACTGAAACCACACATCACAACTACTGAAACCGGCAGCCTGCAGACGTTGTTTGTGTGCATCAATGGTTTCCGGGATCAGCACATTTTCCAGAGCCGCGCGCTTTTGGGCGACTTCGAGTGCCGAGTAACCTTGTGCCTGTTTAAACTCGTGGTACAGGTCAATAAACAGCTCATTTAATGGCTCTGCCGGGAAACGTATCTTTTCTGACAGGATCAAAATGCCCCCAGGCCGTAAACCGTCTGCTATGGTTTTTATCAACGCGTCACGCTTTTCGGGGGTGATAAATTGCAGGGTAAAGTTCAAAACAACCACCGAGGCATTGCTGATGTCGATCTCGCAGACATCCCCGCAGATGACGCGTATTGGCAAATCGCTAGAGCCAGGCGCTGTCAGTAGAGTCTCCAGTCGTGTAGTCATCGCCGGCGAGTTATCAATGGCCAGTAACTCATAATCCTTGTGTGCAATCTGATGAGCCATCGCCAGGCTGGCACCACCAAGTGAGCAACCAAGATCATAGATGCGGCTGCCAGACACACAAAAACGTGCAGCGAGTACACCAATCATCGACAGAATCGTGGCGTAACCTGGAACAGAGCGATTAATCATATCGCTGAACACGGAGGCAACTTTGTCATCAAACACAAAGTCTGCCCGTGATTGCGGCGTTGCAAAAATGGTATCGGTTTTCATTTGGCAGGCTCTGCCGGGATATTGCCGTAACCGGCAGCGCGAAGGGCATCACGCAGTTTTTGGGCTGTCTGCCGTTGCAAGGCATCATCCCTGTCCTGCGCAAGCGAAAAATTCAGGTCAGCAATGGCCGTGACGGGGATCAGGTGCAAATGCGCATGCCGCACTTCGAGACCAGCGATCATCATGCCAACCTTTTCGCAGGGAAGCAGTGCTTTCATGGTTTGCGACAGCAGGCGTGCTACACCAAAGACATGGGCGTTAAGTGGTGCAGGCATATCGTACCAATGATCAACTTCCTCACGCGGAATCACCAGCAAATGGCCTTCGCGTATGGGCTTGAGGGTCAGAATTGCAAAACATTGGCCATCGTCCCAAACGATATGCCCTGGCAATTCACCCTGGCGGATTCTGGTAAATAGGCTGCTCATCGGGATCTGCTCCTGCGCGGGTATGTTGCGATCGGGTCGGGGCGCTATTATGCGGTAATTCATGATACAGTCCAACCGACCTGGCCGATGGCCATTCTGCGCGCGCGATCAGGTTGTGGCACTACAGTTCCCGGGTTTTTTACATGTTGTTCGGCAAACATTATCCACCGCAGGAAACTTTATGCGTTGAAGGATTGCAGGTGGAATGCCAACTGCAGCGGAGCAAGCGCAAGAGTCTGGCACTGCATGTCCGCCATGATCGCGTCGAAGTGCGTGCCCCCTTGCACACTTCGACAGCCGATGTGTTGCGATTTCTGGATAAACATCAACACTGGTTGACACGTAAACTTGGCGAGAGAATCAAAAGGGCTGCGGAACACCTGTCTTTACACGATGGCGGTCAGATTCTTTACAAGGCCAGAAAGTTAAGTGTATGTCTGGAAAATGCACTGCAGCCGTCGGTCACCATCGAGCCGAGTCGCATCCTTATCCGTGGCCCCGCGATGTCGTCAAACAAGGCAGAAGTGGTCTTGAAAAACTGGTTGATGGCTCAGGCAAAAGGCTGGCTGCCACAGCGCACGCGAGCATTGGCAGATTATCTGGGCGTGAATGACAGGCTTGCGGGGGTGGTCTTTCGCAAGACGCGCAGTAAATGGGGGCATTGCACCGCCAAAGGCGTGATTCAGTACAACTGGTTGATCATGCTGGCGCCCGACGGTGTGATTGACTACATGATCTGCCATGAGGTCTGCCACCTGTTGCACATGAACCACTCGCCGCAATACTGGCAAAGTGTGGCCAAGGTCTGTCCGGACTACAAACGCTATGTTGGTTGGTTAAAACAACATGAGCACCAGCTCTGGTTCTGAGCCCGGTGCCCGAATACCTTATATTACCGTCCCTGAGGTCTCTTGCTGTTTGCGTTGCCAGAGGGCAAAAAGAATGCCGGCCGCAAACAAACCGCCACTGACCGATAGCAGCAGATACAGACTCAATCCAAGTAACCCCCCTGACGGTGCTGCCAGCACCAGACCTGAGAGCGTCAGGCAAGTGCGCGGGAACAAACCTGCCTTTCCTTCTCCTAATCTGCCGAAACCTATCAGGTACCCCTGCAGACCTGCTGCAATAATCACTACGCCCAGCAGTGCCGTGCTGGTCATCAGGAATATCTCGCCAAATTCACCTTGCAGCAACAATGCGGGATTCAGAACAAAGAAAAACGGGATGAAGTAGATAATTGTACCCAGACGCATGGCTTCCCAGCCGGCGCGCATCGGTGACACCTGAGCCACCGATGCAGCTGCAAACGCAGCCAGAGCAACCGGTGGTGTAATAAAGCTCAACATACCCCAATACATGATGAACATATGGGATGCCAACGGATCGAGGCCAGCGCTGATCAGCGCTGGTGCCAGAACAATGGCCAGAAAGATATAGGCTGCGGTTACTGTCATGCCGATGCCCAAGACAAAGCTAGTGGCAGCTCCCATAAACAACAGCACCAGCACGTTGTCACCGGCCAGATAGAGCAAGTCATTGGCGAGTGTGCCCGCCATGCCGGTGACCGCCAGTGAGCCAACAATCAACCCGATCGCGGCCAGAATCCCCGCAAGTTCAGCCATCAATCTGCCGGTACCCGCAACCATCAACATGAACTTTTCGAGATTCATTTTGTACTTGGTGAACTGATTAACAATCAGCAGAAAACCCGTTGCGATGAAGGGGGCCGTTGCTTCGCGCTGCATGTAAACCAGCATGAAGGTCAGCAGCGCAAACACCGCAATAAAGTACCAGCCATCTTTAAACACCTGCAGCAGACTGGGAAGCTCTTCTTTGGGCAGGCCTTTCAGCCCATTGCGGGCCGAGTAGGCATCGATCTGCATATACAAACCAAAAAAGTACAGGAATGACGGGACGATGGCAGCAACGGCTACCGTGACATAACTGACACCCAGAAAACTCGCCATCACAAAAGCGGTTGCTCCCATGATGGGTGGCATCATCACGCCGCCGGTAGATGCACAGGCTTCAACGCCCGCAGCATAACCACGCGAGAAACCCGTTCGGCACATCGCGGGTATGGACAGGGGGCCCGTCGTCAGCACATTGGTAATGGGCCCGCCACTCATTGAACCCATTAATCCACTCGCGACAACCGCCACCTTGGCTGCACCGCCACGTTTGTGACCCAGCATCGCAAATGCCAGATTGATAAAAAACGGGCCACCACCGGTGTATTGCAAAGCCACACCAAACAGGATGAAACCAAACACCAGCATTGCAAAGGAGTTCAGTGCTACACCAAACAAACTTTCTTCGCCGAGGATATGGAAGATCGCCACATCCTGGATTGGCATGCCGATGCCGGCAACAACGTCAGGCATCCTGTCAGCGTAGATGGGGTAGAGCGACAACACGAGGACAATAAAAAAGATCGGCCAGCCACCGGTGCGTCGTCCCGCCTCCAATATGATTGCCCAGGTCGCCAAGGCAAGCGCGATACCGACCGGCGGCGCTGCATACTCCCAGGCATCCAGAATAATTAGGTCTGCGTTATAGGCAAAATAACTGAAGATGCCGGCAATCGCGGCCATGATGACTTTGTCATACCAGGGAACATAGTCGATGTTGCTGTGATGAGAGGGGAACGTAATAAACACCATGATCAGCATGAGGCCGGTAATCAGGTACAGGTATCGTCCATCCAGCATGGTGATATCAAGAAAGAAACCAAGGGCAAAAATCTGGTTAATCGCGAGGAAGGTTGCTGCCGCTGTCAGTACGGCCATGGCCGCACGCCATTTGATAGCCAGTTGCCGATAACGGCCCATTGCCGGCAGTTCGGAGTCATCCTTCTTTTCGTCTGATGGCGCGATCGGTGGAATAATACTGTTGCTCATGGGTCGTCGTCTTTGTTGGAGTTATACGTTACTGGGTTTCAGACAATGTGATCAGGCCAAGTTGTTCCAGCGTTTGTTGCCTGAATGCCAACCAACCTTGTTCGAAGGTCGTGCGGTCTTCGGCGGCACCGGGCAGATAAGCCTGCCATGCGTCCATCAGTACGCGCTGGCGATTGAGATTTTCCTGCTGCTTGGCTTCCGCTTCGGGGGTCCAGATGCCAATCTCTTTAAAGTAGCGGATGGCACCCTCGTGGTAGGGTATAAACGCGTTTTCCAGTTGCTGGCCCATGATTAGCCAGCCGTTTGCCCCCGGGGCGGAGTTTTTATAGTCTTCGTAGTGCATGGCAATGACTTTGGTCATTCCATAAACGGTATCTTCTTCAGCGGTATCCATCGCAACCAGCAATGGATATGCCGACGTAAACACCCTGACCCCCACATTGACGTCGATGGCAGGGCCTTCGGTTGCCACATGCGGCACATACCAGGGAAGGCGGTCGCGCACTCGCGTGATGGCTTCGGGGTCGTCGTGCGGAAACTCTACCCAGTGCAGGCCTCGCGGCGACGAATCCAGTCGCATAAACGGCGGCGAGTTGCACGCACCGCCGGCGACATCAGCTCTGTCATTGATCACGGCATCGATGGAGGCGTTGTATCCACCCACCTCAACAATCTCGACATCGTCCCAGGTCAGGTTTGCATATGCCAGCAAGGCTGTTGACGCATTGTTGAGAGAGGGTGCGCCCTGCACAAACGTCAGACGTTTGCCGCGCATATCGTCAATGGTGCGAATTTCCGCGTCAGCGGCCGTGGCAAAACTGAACGAACAGCTGGTCGAAAAATTGGAAAGAATCGCCCGAATCGGCTGAGGTCCCCAGATGCTGGCAGCAAAATTTAGAATACCCTCCTGGGCATAGACCGCCTCAGAGCCGCCCGCTGACATGTTGACACGATCGGCGCGCAGCGTTGCCAATCGCGAGACATCGTTGCGTCCCGGCACGACGCGCAGGTTCACACCATACTGGCGTTGCAGAATACTTCCGATGGCTACTGCCTGACTATATCCGCCGGTGCCTGTGGGGTAGGCTGACCAGGCAACGGTGCGCGGCATATTCAGTTGGCCGGCCGGTGGGTTTTCTGGCAACTCCTCTACACCGCAAGCGCCTAACAGCACTGCTGACAGTGCCAGCAACTTCATTCGCATCCTGTGAAGGGCGGGTTTTTGAATCCGGGCAGGTGGCGTGGATTTCCGGGAAGTAACCAGGTTGGACATTGCGTTCGGAGCTCCTGTGTGTTCTGCAAGCGCGTTGTCAGTCTGGAATACGCACGCGCCTGATCATGTGCCGCTGAAGCATAACCCAGCCGCCTAGGCATTGCCACATGGACTCATTGGGCTGAAACCACCTCAAACATCAGGTCCCACACCCCATGCCCGAGACGGTTTCCTCGTCGCTCAAACTTGGTTTCAGGGCGTCCAGTATGTTGTGAATACTGATTGCTGCCGGCCGTATTGCAAAGGGTATTGATGCCGCTGAGCACGTCCATCATTTGTTCGGCGTAGTGATGCCAGTCAGTGGCCAGATGAATATGCCCACCGGGTTTAAGTTTGCGTATCAGATCCAGCACAAATGGGGTTTGAATCAAACGACGCTTCTGGTGTTTTTTCTTATGCCAGGGGTCCGGGAAAAAAATCTGCACCAGATCCAGGGAGTGATCAGGAATACAGTTGGCAAGTATCTCCACAGCGTCATGGCAGTAGATGCGCAGATTACGGATGCTGCCGTTTTCGATGTAGTTAATCAGTTTGCCCACACCCGCGCGGTGAACCTCGATGCCGATATAGTCTTTATCCGCATTGTTTGTGGCCATCTCAGCCAGAGAGTCACCCATGCCGAAGCCGATTTCCAGCACCAGAGGGGCGCTGCGTCCAAACAGAGCATTGGCGTCCAGCACGGACTGGTGATCTTCAATCACATAGGTTGACCAGTGATTTTCAATGGCCTCCTGCTGCGCAACGGTCTGTCGGCCGCTGCGGATAACGTAGCTGCGCAGCGCCTTGCGGACCGGTGCTGGTGTGTCTTTGGCATCGGCCGGCGAGGCTTGCTGTTCAGGCGTAATCTCATTTCCCATGGTCTTCGCTCTTGCGCGTGCGTTGTGGACGCACGCTAAAAAAGTAGATTTTATACGTGCAGTTTAGAAGAATGTGCCATCGATCGGTGATGAGGCGCTGGCGTATAGTTTGCGCGGCATACGCCCTGCCAACCATGCCTCGCGGCCACTGGCGACGGCTTTTTGCATGGCAGAAGCCATCAGCACCGGGTCACGTGCCTCCGCAATTGCGGTATTCATCAGCACGCCGTCACATCCCAGTTCCATAGCAATGGTGGCGTCGGAGGCTGTGCCCACGCCGGCATCCACAATAATGGGGACGGAGGCGTTTTCCAGGATCAGGCGGATGTTGTAGGGATTGCGAATGCCCAGACCGGAACCGATGGGCGCACCCAGCGGCATTACTGCAATACAGCCGATCTCTTCGAGGCGTTTGGCGATCAGCGGGTCATCGCTGGTATAGACCATGACATCAAAACCGTCAGCAACCAGCTGTTCAGCCGCAATCAGGGTTTCAGTCACGTTGGGGTACAACGTCTTCTGATCGCCCAACACTTCCAGTTTGACCAGTTTGTGTCCGTCCAGTAACTCCCGTGCCATCCGACAAGTACGCACCGCATCGGCCGCTGTATAACAGCCGGCGGTATTTGGCAGAATGGTGTATTTTTGCGGGGAAATCACATCCAGCAGATTGGGTTCACCCTTATTCTGTCCAAGGTTTACGCGGCGGATAGCCACCGTAATCATCTGTGCGCCGCTGGCCTCCAGTGCATCCAGATTCTGCTGAAAGTCACGGTACTTGCCGCTGCCGATAATCAACCGCGAATCGTAAGTTTTGCCTGCAAGCACCAAGGGTTTGTTGGCAGGCTGGGGCTGGCTATTGTGCGTGTGCATAAAACGTTTCCTGTGCGTGAGTCAACTCTAGCCACCACCGATGGCATGAACAATTTCCACCGTGTCGCCGTCTTTTAACTGCGTATTGTGGTGCTGGCTTCGGGGCACTATACCTGCGTTTAACTCAACGGCCACCCGACCTTTTGTCATTTCAAGATGTTCCAGCAGGTCGCTGATGCTGCTGTGTTCAGGCAGTTGCAGCGCTTTACCATTGACGTGAATGTTCATCAGGTGATGACTCCTCGGCTCGGATTTTGTGATCAGGCGCTGCGGCCAAACAACATCGCGGATGCCAGCAATAACCAGCCCAGGATAAAGCCGACGCCGCCTATCGGTGTGATGGCACCCAGCCAGCGAATACCACTCAGGCTGAGGATATACAGGCTGCCGGAAAAAATAATGATACCCGCCAGAAACGACCATGCACTGGCGCGCAGCAGTGCAGAGTCGCTGATCTGCATACACAACAGGCCTACGCCAAACATGGCAAGTGCGTGATACATCTGGTATTGAACGCCGGTTTGAAAGATTGCCAGCATATCCGGGGCGAGGCGTGACTTGAGGCCGTGAGCCGCAAATGCGCCCAGCGCCACGGCCATAAAACCATTAATTGCAGCAATTGCGATGAACAGCGTTGGCATGACTGACTCCTGTGCGCCGAAGTGGCAAAAGGGCTGAAATAAAAAAGCCGCTGCCAAAGACAGCGGCTTGATCGTTGCGTTCTGTTGTGTCTACCCCGGTCAGGCTGCGAGAATCGCCCCTTTGACCTTGTTCATGGCGTTTTGTTCGAGTTGGCGAATACGCTCGGCAGACACATTGTATTTCGCTGCCAGATCGTGCAGCGTGGCCTTCTCATCTGCCAGCCAGCGGCTGTTGATAATGTCGCGGCTGCGCTCATCAAGCTGACTCATGGCCAGATGCAGGCCTTGTGTCTGGCTCTCTTCCCACTCGGTTTCTTCAATGTTACGCGCCATGTCGGAATTGTTATCTTCAAGAAAGTAAGCCGGTGCCAAATAAGCTTCTTCATCGTCGGCATCGGCGTCAGCATCAAACGCCATGTCGTAAGACGCCATACGACCTTCCATCTGCCGCACAACAACAGTATCGACGCCTAGATCATCCGCCATCGCCTGCGCTTCATCGTTGTTCAACCAGCCCAGGCTCTTTTTAGAGCTGCGCAGATTAAAAAACAGTTTGCGCTGCGCTTTGGTCGTGGCGATTTTTACAATCCGCCAGTTGCGCAGAATAAATTCATGAATCTCTGCTTTGATCCAATGCACTGCAAAGGAAACCAAGCGCACGCCCATGTCAGGATTAAAGCGTTTGACGGCTTTCATCAAACCGACATTTCCTTCCTGAATCAGATCTGACTGCGACAGCCCGTAACCAGAGTAACTGCGTGCCAGATGCACAACAAAGCGCAGGTGTGCAAGAACCAGTTGCCGTGCCGCTTCCAGATCTTGCTCGTGGAAGTAGCGGTCAGCCAGTTCCCGCTCCTGTTCAGCCGTCAGCACAGCAATGCTATTGACTGATGTTATGTAAGCAGATAAATCGCGACCCGGAACGGATGGGCCGGCAATCTGCAAGCTCTTTCCTGCCATCATGGTTGCAACGCTCATAAATCCTCTCAGTGTCAGAAGCCTTGCTCACAAGGCCCTGTGAATCCAGTGTTGTTCGAAGTGACCGTAGTCTACCACCATTTATTACACGTGTGATGGACGGTGTCCAGTCACCACATCCGCTAATCTTGATGCATCTTGGATCAGATTGATTCTCTCAAATTGTGGTGGGTAGCTATGATTTCAAGGACCTGATGTGAAAAATTTTGCCCAAGGGCTCAGCTTTTGTTGAGATGTCTTGACAGCGATAGTGCCGCACCCATCCACCCCAACAACAGCCCGCCCGCCAACATAAACAGGCTGGCCCGCAAATCCAATCCCATAAACACATATTCATCGCCATAAAACGCCAGCAGTGCCTGTGCTGGCTGCGCGAGCAGTTGCAACAAAGCCAGCAGCAATCCCCATGCAAGCGCCGCGCCCAGCAGACCTTGCAATGCGCCATTGTATAAAAACGGCCTCGAGATAAACGAACGCGTTGCGCCGATGAGTGTCATCACGCGAATCTCTGCGTCGCGCCCGGCAATATGGGTGCGGACGGTATTGCCGATGATAAACAATACGGCCAATGACAACACCAGGATCAGCGCCAGCACCATGCGATCAGTCAGCTGCATCAGACTATCAAGACGTTCAATCCAGGCAACATCCATGACGACCTGGAAAATGGCGGTGTCACTGGCGAATGCATCACGAATCTGCAATGCGGTATCGGTCGCCATATCAATTGGATGCGCCTCAAGGCTGGCCGGCAGGGGATTGTCGCCGAAGCTGTCTATGACATCACCCAGGCCTGACCAGTTTGCAAAGTCAGCTGCGGCCTGTTGTGAGGAAATAAACTCAACTCGGTCCACGAGCGGGTGGTCCGTCATTAATGCCTGCAAAGCCTGCGCCTGTTCCGGGCTGGTCCCGGGCTGCAGATAGAAGCTGATGCGATGGGTGTTCTGCAAGCTGCCGCCAAACTGAGCCATGTTTTTGCCAGCGACATAGACCAGTGCCGGCAGTAGCAGGGCAATGGCAACTACCATCAGGCTCATCAGTGAGTTCAGGGGTTGTGTCCATACTCGCTGCAGGGCGTCGGCGCATGCATCGATGTGTTGTTCAATCCAGCCGGAAATTCGTTGTTTGGCGCTGCGGCCGCGTTTGGCACCGGTCTGGCTTCTGGCCGTATTTTTGCCCGGCGCGGTGCGCTTTGAATTGCTCATCTGGGATTTGCTCCGCACATCACCGTCCGCTCCCGTGAGATTGCGAGTCCCGGCGACTCGGATAGACCTCATCGTTGATCAGGGTTCCTTGGTCAAGGGTGAGGATGCGATGGCGCAGCCGGGTAATCAGTGACAAGTCATGACTGGCAATCAACATGGATACGCCCACCTGATTAAATTGCTCAAACAGCAGCATGATTTCGGCAGCCAATTCCGGATCCAGATTTCCGGTCGGTTCATCAGCCAGCAGAATCTGCGGGCGGTTGACAACCGCGCGCGCAATACCAACGCGCTGCTGCTCACCACCTGACAAGGTAATCGGATTCATTTTCTCCTTGCTGAGCAGGCCTACTTTGTCCAAGGCCGCACGCACCCGCCGCGCCGCCTCGTGTTTATCATAAGCATCAATACGCAAGGGCAGCATGACATTGTCAAACACACTGCGATCGTAAAGTAACTGATGATCCTGAAACACCACCCCGATTCGACGTCGATACAACGGGATCTGTTTGGCAGACAGGCGAAGGATGTTGCGGGCGCCCACCACAATCTGCCCTTGATCCGGACGCTCGGTGAGCATGATCAGTTTCAGCAGGGTGCTTTTTCCGGCGCCGGAGCGACCGGTCAGAAAAGCCATGGCGCCCTGGTCAAGTTCAAACGACACCTGTTTCAGGGCCTGATGGCCGCCGGCATAACGTTTACTGACTTCATCAAAACGGATCATGGTGAGGATTTATTAGAGGGCTGACCAAACAAGGCGCTGACAAAGTCGTCGGCATTAAAGGGCCGCAAATCCTCGGCTTGTTCGCCGATACCGATAAAGCGGATCGGCAGAGCCAGCGCCTTGGCAATCGCAAACACCATGCCGCCTTTGGCGGTACCGTCCAGTTTGGTCAGGCACAGCCCGGTGAGGTTGACCGATTTGTTAAAACTCTGTGCCTGGCTCAGTGCGTTCTGACCAGTGGTGGCGTCCAGTACCAGCATAACTTCATGGGGCAGGCTGTCATCCAGTTTCTTCAGAACCCGGACGATTTTTTCCAGCTCCTGCATCAGGTTCAACTTGTTGTGCAGGCGACCGGCAGTGTCTGCAATCAACACGTCCATGCCTTTGGCCTTGGCTGACTGGAAGGCATCAAAAATGACAGATGCGCTGTCCGCACCTGACGCCTGAGCGACCACCGGCACGTGATTGTGATCACCCCAGGCTTGCAACTGCTCAACAGCCGCTGCTCTGAAAGTATCGCCAGCGGCCAGCATAACCTTCAGATTCTGGTCCTGAAAGCGCTTGGCAAGTTTGCCGATGGTGGTGGTTTTACCTACCCCGTTAACACCTACTATCAGGATAACAAAGGGTTTGCTTTTGGTGTCGATAACCAGAGGCACGCTGCAAGGTGTCAGCAAGGAGCGCAGTTCAGCCTGAAGCTGAGTCATCAGAGCGTCTGCATCGGTGAGTTGATTACGCTTGAGCCGGGCAGTCAGCGATGCAATGACCTGGTCGGTGGCTTCGATGCCCACGTCGGCGCTGAGTAACTGCATTTCGATGTCTTCAAGCAGCGCGGCATCAATGGTTTTGCGGCCGCTCACCAATGTGCTGAGCCCTTCTGCCAGATTCTCGCGGGTCCTGCTCAGGCCCTGTTTCAGACGGCTGAAGAAGCCCTGTGCAGGTTTGGGTTCAGCGGCAGGTACGGGTGTTGTCTCGACAGGAAGTTGATCGGGAATCGCCGATTCAACTGCAGTCCCGGTTTCCGCAAGCTGGTCTTGCGCTGGTTCGGGTGTGTTGTCTGGACGTTTTTTGAGAAAGCTGAACATTAAGAGATCCTGCAGTCTGGCGATTCAGGGCACACAGTCTAGCATTCAGACATAGAGGACGTCACAACCGCTAACGATGGTTGAATTTGCGCCTGCCAAATTGACCATCAGACAAGTACAATTCCCGCTCCCCGGCTGCGGACAGCCGTTTGGCATCATCGCCGCGGTCGGGAATCAGGCTCAGTAAGGATGGCATTATTCATGAATGGCAACCGACCGGCGGGTCAGCAGAACACCTTGCGCATTATTGCGGGGTACTGGCGTGGCCGAAAACTGCGCTTTCCAGATGTGCCCGGTCTTCGCCCCACGCCGGATCGGGTGCGCGAAACGCTGTTTAACTGGCTGCAGGGTCTGACGCTGGATGAGGATTGTATCGATCTGTATGCCGGCAGCGGCGCCTGTGGACTGGAAGCCTTATCGCGGGGTGCCGGACACGTTGTGTTTGTGGATACCTCACCAGCGGCCTGCGCTGCGATCAGTGCCCACCTCGCCGCGCTGGGCAGTACGCAAGGAAAGGTGCACAAGTGCAGCGCCCGCCAGTTTATTGAATCGGCGGCGGTGGCAGGCTCACGATTTGGTCTGGTGTTTATGGACCCGCCATTTGCCGCGGGTGTTCTGATTCACGACTGTGTGGCGCTGGAAGCCAGTGGCTTGTTAAAAACCCGCGCACATATTTATCTGGAGTCGGGTGAGGCGTTGCCCAAAAGCGGCGCAGCGAGCGACTTCCCCGAAAACTGGGTGCTGCGAAAACACGGCAAAGCCGGTGCCGTTTTTTATGGCCTCTATGAAAGACACGAGGTAACTGCATGACCCGCGCGGACACATCTCTGCAGTTTAGTGAGCCGTTTCGCGCGCCATGGTGGATGCCCGGCGGCCACCTGCAGACCGTGTGGCGAAAGCTGCAAGCCACGCCGCAGCTTATCCGTCATCGTCGGCGGATCGAACTCAGGGACGGCGACTTTATTGATGTGGATTTTGAGAGTTCGGCATCTGCGACCACCGACAGCAGCAAGCCGCTGGTGTTTCTGGTGCATGGTCTTGCAGGCAGCTCCGACTCGCCTTACGTATTGTCTATGCAGCACGCGTTATCCCGTCAGGGATTCGAAAGTGCAGCGATGAATCTGCGCGGTTGCAGTGGCGACTTTAATCGACTTGCAGTGGCCTACCATTCGGGTTGCTCACACGACGTTGAAGAGGTCATGGATAATCTGCTCGCCGCCATGCCGACCAATCAGCAGCTGATGGTCATTGGTTATTCGCTGGGTGCCAATGTGCTGATCAAGTGGCTGAGTGAGACCCGGCACAAAGCCAAGGTACTGGCCGGTGTGAGTGTCTCCAATCCGTTTTTGCTGGCGCTGTGCTGCGGCCGCATGAACAGTGGCATCGCCTTCTGGTATGGGCGCTACTTTCTGAGTCGCCTGCGCCGCGATCTGGATGCCAAGCGCCAACACTTCGAGCACAGCGGGCAAGATCAGCAACTGCAGGTGATCAAGGCGCTGGGCTCGCTGCGATCGCTCAAAACCTTGTGGGACTTTGACGATGCGGTCACCGCACCCTTGCACGGGTTCAGCAGTGCCCGCGACTATTACGACCGCTGCAGCAGCCGCCAGTTTTTACCCTTTGCCGGTGTGCCCTTGCTGATTGTGCATGGGCGCAACGATCCGATTATTCCCCCGACTGCGCTGCCTGAGCCAGATGAGGCGGGCGCCGCTGTTCACGCCGAAGTGCTCAATGAAGGCGGGCATGTCGGCTTTGTGACACGTGGCCAAGCTCACTGGCTGGAGCGCAGAATAGTGCACTACCTTCAGCAGCATATTGCGCTCAGCAATTAGCTGACAGTCTTGAATCAGTGGTGTAGTGTAAGGGTCAAATAACACTGATAACGAACCCAGTCCTATGAAAACAGCGGTTTATCCGGGTACTTTTAATCCCATCACCAACGGCCATACCGATCTGGTGCAACGAGCTTCCCGTCTTTTTGATCATGTGATTGTAGCCATTGGTGTCAACAAGCAGAAAACCAATACACCGGCGACACAGCAGCGTGTTGAGCTGGCGAGAAAAGTGCTGGCACATCTCGACAATGTCGAGGTCTGCTCGTTTGATACCCTGCTGATTGATTTTGTGCGTCAGCGCGGTGCCGATGTGATTCTGCGCGGCTTGCGGACAGTGGCTGACTTTGAGTATGAGTTTCAGTTAGTTGGCATGAACAGGGCGCTGGACCCGGGCATTGAGACCATTTTTTTGGCGCCGGATGAACATCTCTCGTATATCTCATCCACTCTGGTAAGGGAAATTGCATCCTACGGTGGAGATATTTCCCGCTTTGTACACCCTCTGGTGGCCGAAGCCATGCGCGAACAATTACTCGCTCAGTCCTGACATTGAGGGCAATACACTGAGCTGCGCTGGTTCTGACGGTTTTCTATCAGCGTGCTGGCACAGGTTTTACAGGGCTTGCCCGCCCGTCCGTACACCAACAGTGATTGCTGGAAGTAACCCGGTTTGCCGTCACCGCCAACAAAATCCCGCAGCGTGGTGCCGCCCACGCTGATCGCGTGGCTGATCACTTGCCGTATGCATTGCACCAAGCGGGCGTAACGTTGCGCCGACAGCTTGCCCGCCAGGGTTTGCGGGCGGATGCCAGCCATAAACAGGGCTTCATTGGCATAAATGTTCCCGACACCCACGACCACGTGACTGTCCATCACAAACGATTTAACCGGCACTTTGCGGCCACGACTGCGTTCAAAGAGATAAGGTCCGTTGAAGTCATCGGTCAACGGCTCAGGGCCGAGCGATCTGAGCAGGCTGTGCTGCTCAACCGGCAGCTCTGACCACAACAGGCACCCGAAACGTCGCGGGTCGTGGTAGCGCAGAATAACGCCGTCAGACATCACAAAATCGGCATGATCGTGTTTACCCACAGGCTGGCTGCTGTCGACAATACGCACACTGCCCGACATGCCGAGGTGAATGATGACGCAGCCGCGCCCGGTGAACAGCAGCAGATACTTGCCACGACGTCCGGTGTGGGTGATGGTTTGCCCGGCCAGGCCGCTGATGATCTGCCCGGATACCGGCCAACGTAACATCGGCTGGCGGATACGGGTTTCAGTGACGGTTTTTCCGCAAAGATACGGATCAATGCCGCGACGGCTGGTCTCTACTTCTGGTAATTCCGGCATTGACTGAGTACTCTGGTTTTCGTTTGGCCAAGGGCAAGAGAGCGCAGCGCTGCGAATTAAATTTTTGCTACCGCCGTTACTTTTCTCGCGATAGTTTGTCATAGAAATGAGATAGGAAATAATTTCAGCGCGATATAGAGTTGGATTCCCACGCCGGAGAGCCCAGTATGCGTTTGCCACGTTGTTCGAGCGACAATATTCCCAGTCAATGGACGGCCTGTTTTAGCGAGCAGCTGACATACAGCGGCCACTTGGTATGGCGCATCAGCCTGATACTGGGCTTGTTCTTGCCCTGGTCCGCTTCAGCTCAGGAACTCACCGGGCAACAGACTGAACAAGAGCGCCTCGAACAAGCTGTTGCAACGTTGGAAGCCACAGGCGATACCTGGCACCCGATGATCGCGGAGTCCATGATCAGTCTGGCCCGGCTGCTGCAAGCGGAGGACAAACATACAGACGCGCTGGTCACGCTTGAGCGCGCGGTTCACATCAGTCGGGTCAATCACGGGCTGTTCAGCCTTGAACAAGGCCCTGCTATCAAAATGCAGGTACAAAGTCATTTGGCGCTTGGTGAATGGGCAGAGGCGGACAGTCTCGAGCAGTACCACTTCTACATTCACAGCCGCAGTCTCGGCGATGGTAATCCGGAGTTAATTCCGGCCTTGCTGAGTTATGCAGAGTGGCATCTGGATGCGTTTGCTGATCGGCGTGGAGAGTTTCCCTCAACACGCCTGATTGATGCCTACCGTTTGTACAGTGTGGCGATGAGTCTGATGGATGCCCATCCGGAGCCGGAGAAATATCCACGTGAACGCTACCTGCACCGTCTTGCCTATCTCTCCTGGCTGATGCACAGAACCGGTGTGCAGAACCGACCCGAAACACTGTATGCCAAAACCCGCCAGGTAGATGATGACTGGGCGGAGAGAATCACCGCCGGGGAGTACCGTCTGCATAACAACCCCTTTCTGCAGGGTGAATATGTGCTTGGGCAGATCATTGCCATGAGAGAGCAAAGACTCGAGGAGTCGCCGCTAGGTTCGTCCATTCAGCGCGAAATGCGCAAACTGCATGCAGAAGCAGTACTGGACATGGCTGACTGGAATCTGCTGTTTGATCGCAGACAGCGAGCAGAAAGTGTTTATGAGCAAGCTTGGGAGCTGCTGGCCAGCGAAGATGACGCGCTGAAAAAAGACGTATTTAATCGCATGGTATTGATTCCGAGTTTTGAAAATTTTATGCAACCGGAGCAAACCATGGAATTGGCGCAGGGCAGTTCTATCGCCATGGCCACCGCTTTTTCAGCAACGCGGGCCATGCGTGACCAGCCGCGTCAGTCCTGGCCATGGGTAACCATGCGCTTTGACCTGACCCGCAATGGCAGGGTGACGAATGTTGAGCTAATGGATTCATCAACCGAGATTAACGAGAACGTCAGGCGCAATATGGTGATGGCTCTGCGTGGCAGTGTGCTCAGGCCTGCGCTAAGGGAGGGCACACCGGATATTACCCGAGGCCTGGTGTATCGTTTTCCATATGACCCGGAGCACTTCGCTGCCAGTGAAGAGAATTCAGAAACCGCTGTGGATTCTGCACAAGCCACAGACAATACAGCGGCTGGCATTGAATCTGATTTGAATGAAGCGCAATAATGGCTCGGACATATTGTCTGAGACTCAGGCACCATCATCGATCTGCTGCGTGCAGGTGGGGTAAGGAAAAATGAAACTGTTGCAACACCGTCTGGTTATCGCCATGGGGCTGGCTGCCGCATTGCTGAGCGCGTGTGAGACAACCCAGCAGACACAGTCCAGCATGCCGCAAATGCCATCGATGCCATCGTCGTCGATGCCGTCGATGCCGTCGCCATCCAGTTCCAGTTCTTCATCCAGTTCGTCATCGAGTTCCAGCTCGTCATCCAGTTCCAGTTCGTCATCGAGTTCCAGCTCCAGCTCTTCATCCAGTTCATCGTCAAGCTCGTCGTCCGGTGCGCAGCGCTCCTCGGCCGGCATGCCTTCGATGCCCTCGCCCGGAGCGCGGCAGTCTGGTGCGTCTGCATCCATGCCGGGATTACCGGATTTTTCCAGTGGGCGCACGCCGTCTTCATCCCAGAGCAGTACAACAGGCAGCAGTTCTTCGTCGGGCACAACCGCCAGCAGCGGCCAGACGACGCCCGGCACTGCCGGCTCGGGTCGACCTGCAACACCAGGCAACGGCAGCTTGCCCGGTGACAGCAGTATGCCGGGGGCTGGCACGCAAGGCACGGCCAGTACTGCCGGCTCCCGGTCAGGCAACAGCGGCGGCACGCAGTCAGCTAGTACGGGCAATGGCAATGGCGGAATTAATGCCAGTGTCAACGCCGGTGGCGTCAGTGTTGGCACTGACGGCGTTAGTGTAGGCGCCGGTGGAGTGACCGTTGGCAGCGGTGGTGTCAGTGTTGCAGGCATGCCGGTCGGTGGCGCATTGCCCGGCAGAGGCACCGGATCAGGTACTCAGCAGGGTACGGGAACCGGCGCAGGCGGATTCCCCGGAACAGGTAGTGGCGGGATGCCGGGAGGCTTGCCAACCGGTCGCGCAGGCATTCCCGGTGGTAGCGTGGGTGGCGTCATGACGGCTCAGGACCGTGTAGCTGTGCTTGATGGAGCGCTGGGGCGCGGTTATGAGGATTTTGATGGCCTGATTCTGGCAGAGCGCAGCCGAGCTCAGCGTGAAAGCAACGAAGCAGGTGGCGATCCGGCCGGTCTGTACAGTGAAGAGAATCAGGATGGTGGTGCCGGAGGTATGCCGGGCGTACAGATACCCGGCCAGGGCGAGGGCCAGGGTGGCCAGGGTCCACAGGGCACAGCTATGCCGGGTGGCGTGATTGCTGGCAATTCCGGTCAGGCTCCTCAAGGGGGTGGCTCGGGTGGATCGATGGGTGGACGCCAGGGCGGCCCGTCGGCGGAAGCAGAGGGCGCTTATCCAGTACCTGAGGATATTCCGGGCGGCGACAATGACGATGTGGTTGCACGACAGATTCGCGAAGCCGCCATGAACGAACCCGATCCTGAGTTACGCGAAAGACTTTGGGATGAATACCGACGTTACACAGGGCTTTTGCAGTAAGGTGAGCTATATGACGTTAACCATGAGGCAGTTTTTCAAACCATTGCAGATGTGCAGCGTGCTGCTGATGCTGGTGCTGGGCGCCTGTGCCACCACATCGGTAAAGTCCACGCAGTTTGTGCCCATCGTGCAGGGCGATGTGCCATTGGATGAAGCCTTGTTGATGGACATCGGTATCCGCGTGTTTGACGCGGGTATTGATGAAATTGATGAGGATGATCTTGACCGCACCAACCCGGAGATCCGGCGGGCCGAGTCACGGTATGCGCCCTATCTGATGGCAGAAACTCTGCAGCGTTCAGGCAACTGGGGGGTGGTCAGAATATTGCCTGCGCCGCAAACCACCATGGACGTTTATCTGGACGGCCAGATTCTGTTATCCAACGGTGAAGGCATGATTATCCAGGTCACCGTCACCGATTCCACCGGCCGCCTGTGGTACACGCGTGAATATGAAGAGCATATCAGCCAGTACAACTATGACCTGACCCAGCGTCAATCTCATGATCCGTTTCAGGTGATTTACAACAACATTGCCAATGATCTGCTGGTATTCCGGCAGAGTTCAGTCACCGACGAACAGATACGTACCATACGCACCGTGTCCGAACTGCAGTTTGCCGCCAATTTTGCTCCCGATATTTTTGGCAGCTACCTCACTAGAAACGAGCGGGGAATTACCACGCTGACGCGACTGCCAGCTGAGAACGATCCGGCGCTTATCCGAATTCTGGATATCCGCGAGCGCGATAACCTGTTTGTTGACACGGTGCAGGATTATTACGCGACGTATGCGCGGCAGATGCGCGGTCCTTACGATGCCTGGCGGGAAATGAGTTTCACTGAGACCATGGCGCTGGAAGAGGCTGAGCGTTCAGCACGCAGACGCTTTATCACCGGTGCGGCAGCTATTGCGGGTGGCATCGCGGCCGTCGGGCAGAACAACGCCGGCGCCCAGATGGCAGGCATTACCGGTGTGGCCGCTGGCGCGTATCTGGTGCGCAGTGGATTTGAGCTGACTCAGCAGGCACAGATGCATGTTGCCGCGCTCAGCGAATTAAGTGCTTCACTGGAGGCCGAGGTAGCGCCCAAAGTCATCGAGCTGGACGACCGGCAGATTATGCTGACCGGCACCGTAGAAGAACAGTATGAGCAATGGCGTGAGATCCTGATGGAAATCTACCTGACGGAAACGGGTGGGATCTGATGGGTGCGGCAGGCAGCGAAAAAATATCCGCCTGGATCTGGGTAGCCCTGGCTGCGCTTGTGCTGCTGGCGCTGGCGGTTGTTTTTGTGTTGCCGAATGTTGTGCAGCAGTATGAATTGCCGTTGACCCCGCGTGTTTCTCAGCCCGTTGTTGAAACCCCTGCTGCCACAGCGGTGGTTCCGTCTGCCAGTCCTGCCATGTCACCCTTTGAAGAAGCACAGAATGCCCGGCAGCGTCGCGACGCTCAGGATGCACTGGCCAGTCTGCTGGAGCGCCAGACTGATCTGGAGGTGACTAATGTGACGGCTTGGGCCGCTCAGGAATATGAAGCGGCTGTTGCCAGTGCCCGCCGTGGGGATGAGTTTTACCGGGCCGCAAATTTTGTCGATGCCTCGCTTGCTTATCAAGCAGGTGATCAGACGCTGGCGCAATTGCAGGAACGGCGGCCGCAGGAATTTGAGCGCTTGATGATGGCGGGCGAAGCGGCGCTGCAGGCCTCCGATGCGGCCAGTGCGCTGGCGAGTTTTTCGCTGGCGGCGCAAATTGATCCAACCAGCACCGCCGCCGATGACGGTGTGCGTCGATCGCAGGTGTTGGACGAGGTCGAGCGCCTGCTGGCTGAAGGCGATAGCCTGCAATCGGCCGGTGATCTGGCCGCCGCAGTTGTGCTCTTTGAGCAGGCAACCGCACTGGACAGCGCTCATCCACGCATCAGCGAACTGATGGCCCGTAATGCACAGCTGCAGATTGATGCACAGTTCACCGAGGCGATGTCGGAGGGTTTTGCGCTGTTACAGCAGTCGCAATCGGATCAGGCGATTGTGGCGTTTGAGCGCGCACTGCAAATCAAACCGGGTAACGAGCAGGCTCAGCAAGCCATTGATCAGACCCGCACGGAACTTACTCTGCTGGCGATTGAGACCCAGCGTACACTGGCTTTGTCCCTGGAAAGTGCGGAGCAATGGCAACAGGCCATCGCCGCCTATGACGCTATTCTGGCACTGGACACTAATCTGCTATTCGCACAGGAAGGCCGTGACTATTCCGCAAGACGCGTGCAGCTGGATGAGTTGCTGGAGCTTAATCTCAACAATCCGCTGCGCCTCTCAGAGACTGCGGCGCTGGAAGAAGCCAACGCGGTTTTGCAGATTGCAACAGACCTGGCCAGCGATCTGCAGCAGGACGAGGAGATGACCTTGGGGCCGCGATTGCAAAGTCAGATCGAACGTACCCGCCAGTTGTTGGCAGATATGCAAATACCTGTGCAGGTTACGTTAATCTCCAATAACGCCACCGACGTCACCATCTTCCAGGTGGGTCGCCTCGGCAGCTTTACGGAGACCAGCCTGGAACTCAGACCCGGTCGTTACATTGCTGTGGGTACCCGACCCGGTTATCGCGATGTACGGGAAGAGTTTGTGGTAGGGTTTGGCCAGCAGCTCAACCCTTTGACCATTTCTTGCAACGAGCAGGTAGCTGCAGTCGACAGGCGCTGAATCCATGCAGGAACACCCGAGCAAACCTGAACAAACTGGTCAGATACCGTCTCTGGATCAAATCGACATCATCACACCGGTCGATTTTTCTCCGCCCCCGCCGCCGCAAAACCGGATAAGGCTGGCGCTGCGCTGGTATCACGCCGTGATTGGTTTGGGCGTGCTGGCAGTGGGCGTGCCGGCCTGGTTTGTGTTGACCGCACGCTCTGTATTCCTGGATGTATCGCCGCCCGATGCGCTGGTTGATATTGTCAGCGGCATCGCTGTGCAGGTTGGCCCCCGGTATCTGATGCGCTCTGGCGACTATCAGGTTCAGCTCAGTGCGCCAGGCTATTTTGAGTCGCTGGCCGACATCAGCATCAGTGACGAACAGGCGCAAACCCTTGAACTGGCACTGTTGCCGCGTCCCGGTCTGGTCAGTGTGCAGGTGACCGGCGATAACGGCCAGGTCTTGGCGGGCGCACGGGTGCTGCTGGATGGCGTCGACCTGGGTGTGAGTCCGCTCACCGACGTCGAAGTGACGCCCGGCTCCTATTCACTGCAGGTGCAGCAGCCAAGATATCTGGACTTTAGCAGTACGGTGGATGTCGCCGGCCGGCTGCAACAACAGTCCGTGGATGTGGTGATGGCGCCGGCATGGGCACAGGTAAGTTTTAACACCCTGCCGGCAGGGGCCGACATTATTGTTAACGGTGAGGTGCTTGGGGTGACGCCGGCCCGGCTTGAGTTGCTGCAGGGAGCGCACGACATAACGCTGAAACGCAGCGGATACAAGGCCTGGCAAGACGATCTGCAGGTCACTGCCGGTGCGGATGTCAGTGTGGCGGATGTCACCCTGGAAGCGGCCGATGGCCTGGTGTTTATCCGCTCGGTGCCCGGTAACGCCAACGTCACCATCAACGGGGAGTTCCGCGGGCAAACACCGCTTGAGGTTTCACTACCCCCGGGGCAGGCGCATGATGTGCGGCTGTTCCGCACCGGGTTTAACACGGCGGCGCGCTCTATCACCACGGTTGCTGAGCAGGAGCAGGACATCACGGTTGCGCTGGATCCGGTCACCAGTCTGGTGCGGGTGATCGCCGAGCCGGCCGACGCTGATCTGTATGTTGATGGCGAACTTAAGGGTGCCGCCAACCAGACCATTGAGCTGATTGCGGCGACGCAGCGCATCGAGATCCGCAAAGAAGGTTTTGTCGCCTACGCCGCTAACTTCATCTCGCGGCCCGGCCTTGATCAGGAAATTCGGGTACAACTCAAGACCGAAGAACAGGCCCGTCAGGATTCCATACAACCGGTGATTACCAGCGCCGGCGGACAGACCTTGCAATTGTTTAATCCCTACCCGTACACCATGGGATCATCGCGCCGGGAACCAGGGCGCCGTGCCAATGAAACCCTGCGTGACGTCAACATGGAAAAGCCGTTTTATCTGTCGCTGCATCCGGTGACTAACGAGCAGTTCCGGCTGTTCCGTACCGAGCATGCATCCGGCACCTTACAGGGTGTGTCGCTGGATCTGCCTAACCAGCCAGTGGTGCAAGTCACCTGGCTGGACGCGGCGCTGTACAGCAACTGGTTAAGCGCGCAGGAATCACTGACCGCGTTTTATGTGATTGAAAATGACGTGGTGACCGGTATCAACGCCGATGCCAACGGCTACCGGCTGCCGACTGAGGCGGAGTGGGAGTGGGCAGCGCGGGCCGACGGCCAGGGCGGAACACGTCGCTTCCCTTGGGGAGACGACTGGCCACCCAGCGCTGAATCCGGCAATTTTGCGGATGAATCCACCGCCGCTTTTCTGGGTCAATATCTGCGCGGAGTGAATGACCGCTATTCCGGAACCTCCAATGTTGGCTCGTTTGTGCCTACAGCACTGGGTCTTTACGACATGGCCGGCAACGTCTCGGAATGGGTGCATGATGTCTATGGCGCGGTCAGTGGGCTCAGCAGTGTCCGGGAAACGGATCCGGTGGGGCCGGATGAGGGACGTTATCGCACCATCAAGGGCTCGAGCTGGGCGCATGGCACCATGTCAGAGTTAAGACCCTCCTACCGGGACTTTGGTGAAGAGGCCCGTAATGATCTGGGTTTTCGCGTTGCACGGTATCTGGGGGACTGACAATGAGACGGCATCAGCGACTGGCAAGCGTGTTATTACTGGCAGTGATGGCGATCAGCGCCTTGTTGACGGCATCACTGTATGCTCAAAGCGCACAGCCGCAGCCAAGCCAGACCGAACAGGGCCAGGCCGGGCAAAACCAAGCAGGGCAAAACCAAGTGCAGCAACCAGCCGGTGAGCAGAACCAGACAGAACAGAACCAGACAGAATCCGCCAGCGGTGATGCGGCGGCGCAGGACACAGCGGAGCCCTTGCCGGATATCGACAGCCAGCCCATCGAGCCGGGTGCGCGCAGCAACGGACGATTTATCCCGTCCGAGCAGATTTCGCAGGATCTGGGCGTGTCTTTTCCGGTCGACATTTAACAACCCAAACAAACATGGCGATGTGATGCGCCACAGGGCAGGAAGCAAGGCATGAAACACAAGTACCTTTCCGAAGTGATCTACCAACTGTTTGCACTGGTGATTGTGATTATTGTGGTGCATGCCGTGTATGTGGCGGTGATCAGGCCCAACGCCGACATCATTCTGGAGCAGCAGGCTGCCCTGCAGCAGGCCGACGACACCTATGTCCCTGAGCAGTCAATTTATATTGTGCTGCGGGATTTTGAGCAGGAAACCTGCATCATTCTGTTTTTCTGGGCCATGATCATTATTGGCATGAAAGCGTCGCGCACCATGAAGGAGCGTGCGCTGCTGGAGCGTGAGTTGCTGCAGGTATCGGCGGGGACCAGCATCCTGCCGGAAGATGCGCGCAATTTTGCGCGGCCGGTGCAGGCACTGCCAGAAAGTGAACAACAGTTTTTGTTGCCGCGTGCGGTGCTGTCAGGGTTACATCGGTTTGGCACCACCCGCAGCGTGCAGGATGTAGCAGCAACCATTCGTAATGTCTGCGACAGTGAGGCGGACCGTCTGGAAAGCGAGTTGTCGATTGTGCGTTATATCGCCTGGGCCATTCCGTCAATCGGCTTTCTGGGTACGGTTCGTGGTATCGGTACTGCACTTGGGCAGGCGCAGCAGGCGGTTAACGGTGACATCATGGGTGTGACCATGAGCCTGGGTGTGGCATTTAACTCAACGTTTGTGGCGCTGGTCACCAGCATCATGCTGATGTTTCTGCTGCACCAACTGTCGCTGATTCAGGATCGTCTGGTGCTGGACTCCGAGAATTACTGCAACGACCATCTGATCGCCTATCTGCAGGTGCCAGAGCGCATCGGGACACGAGCCAGTTCACGCCAGGCGATTGATGACCAACAGGCAGCGTCGGTATGAGCAGAGCCGTCCTTGAGCTCAATGACCATCAGTTGGGGTTATACAACCATAACGGCCTGATGTTCAGCAGCCCTGGGTATGTGCTGGTGAGTGGGAAACACGTGCAGTTTGGCCAACAGGCCGCTGAACAAAGCCGGCTTAATCCGCTGGGCACCAACAATGAGTTCTGGCACCGTCTCGGGATGACGCCATTGACCCGACCGGTCGCGCATTTCCGTCATTACGCAGACGTAGCGCATGGGCATCTGTTACATCTGGCGCAGGAAAGCGGTTTTGAAGGGGAGATTGTGATTGCTGTGCCGGCCAGTTTCAGCCGCGAACAATTGGCGGTGCTGACCGGAGTGCTCAGGCACAGCCCGTTTAAGCCGGTGGCCATGATGGATGCGGCGCTGGTCAGCGCCAGCCATCAACTGGCTGCAGGTTCAGAATTGCTTTACGTCGACGTGCAGCTGCACCAGCTCAGCCTGACGCGTCTGCACACGGATGGCAGTGCGGTGCGTCGCGATTCTGTCAGTGTGGTGCCCGGCGCCGGCTGGACCGGAATCTCCAACATCCTGGTGCAGGCCGCGACCGAGGCGTTTGTGGCGCAGTCGCGCTTTAACCCCCAACACAGCGCGGCGTGGGAGCAACAGTTGTATAACCAGATCCCGCTCTGGCTGCAGCACTTTTATGACGGAGATCAGGAACTGATCGGGCGGGTGCAGACGGATAAAAATACCATACAGGCCCGTATCAGCCTCAGCGATGTGCTGGACGCTCTTGAGCCGGTGTTCCAGAAAGTGGCGCAGCATGCAACACGCATCATCACCGACGTGTCTAAACCGGTGCTGTTGTCAGGGCGCGCCGCATTGGTTCCGGGTCTGCAGCAATGTCTGTCAGCGATTAATCATCAGGTCAGTCCGGAACAACTGGCAGACTTGTGTCTTCGCGCTGCAGCCAATGCTGGCAATGAGTCAGCTGGCCACTCTGGTACGGTGCCGTTTCTGAATGTGCTGTCATTGGACACACTGCGCCATTCGCACCTCAAATCACCGCTCTCAGCCAATCTGGCATCCGTCAGCCAGACACCGGCCGTGTCGACACGATCGGTCACTCATGTGCTCAGCGAGGGTGTTGCCTGGCCGCTGCCCGTTGAGGTGTGCCTGCAGCAAGACTCGGGTGTTGTGATCAGAACCTTGCGACCAGCAGACAATTCACGCAGTGCGGGTACGCAATTATTGGTCATTGGCAGGCAGGATAACGCAGCGCATCTGCTGCCACACAGTGAGGGCATTACGGTTAATGGCGAAGCGGTGACCACAGCACGCAGTCTGCTGCCCGGCGACAGAATCCGGGTTGGCGCCATAAACGCGGACATGCAATGTATCTATGTTCATGACGGCGGTGCTGACCATGGCTAAGAGAAAGTCGCGCAGCAATTTTGACCCCATCAGTCTGGCGTTTCTGGATGTTATGTCATGCGGGTTTGGCGCGGCGATTTTATTGTTTTTGATTATTGACCATAACGTAACTGAAGCCCGGACACAGAATGATCCATTGCTCAGCGCCGAAGTGGCGATGCTGGAAGTGGACGTGCGTGAAGGGCAGGAAAATCTGTTTCAGGTCCGTAATACCTTGGATGAGATTAACCTTGAAGTTGTGGAAGCGCAGGGACTGGCAGAGCGCGTTCAAAGTGATATGGAAGACTTTATGTCCCAGCTGGCGGCCATGGAAGGGAATTCGATGGCGACGGAAGAAAGCCTTGAACAGTTGCGCGCCGACATTCAGGCCATGGAGGAAGAGCTGCTCCGATTACAGGCGAGCGCTGCGGAAGAGCGCGGCATCAGCAGCCGCGAATTTGTCGGGGACGGAGACCGACAGTATCTGACCGGTATGTTTCTGGGCGGTAACCGCATCCTGATTTTGCTGGACAGTTCAGCCAGCATGCTGGATGACACATTGGTCAATATCATCCGCACGCGCAATATGGCCGATGAGGTCAAGCGCAACGCTCCCAAGTGGCAACGCGCGGTGCGTATTGTGGAGTGGATCAGCAGCCAGTTGCCGCTGGTCAGCCAATATCAGGTGATGACCTTTAACGAGTCGGTGACCAGTGTGCTGGAAGGCAGTAATGATGAATGGCTGGAAGTGGCGGATCAGGATCAACTCAACGAAGTCATCCGTCAGTTGAAGCTGGTCAGTGCCGGCGGCGGCAATAATCTGGAAGCCGCGTTCCGTGCCGTTGCATCCATGTCGCCTCCGCCTGACAACGTGTATCTGATTACCGACAGTTTGCCAACGCAGGGCAGCCGACAGTCCAGTGCCAGCACCATTTCGCCGCGGGACCGTCTGCGGCTGTTCAGTGATGCGCTGGAGGCGTTGCCACAAAACATTCCGGTTAACACTATTTTGCTGCCGATGGAAGGCGACCCGGCCTCATCGGCAGCATTCTGGCAGCTGGCGCTGAGCAGTGGCGGGTCCTTTATTACTCCATCACGGGACTGGCCATAATGCGGCGCTTTTTACATCAGCACATCCTGCAGCCAGTTTGTAGGCCGTCATGCAACAAGCTGTCATTCAATAAGCAGTCATTAAACAGGCCCTCATTCAAGCAGCCGTCATTCAAGCTGCGGTCAGTACAGATGCAGTCAACAGAGGGGGCCGCGTAATCATGGCACGGCGCGCAAAAAAACAAGGTGACGGCGGCGGTGGTTCTACCATCGCCTTTCTGGATGTCATTTCCTGTGGATTTGGCGCCATGATTCTGTTGCTATTGATTACGGAGACATCGGACCCGGTCACGCTGGAGTCTTCCGATGTGCAGCTTGATCAGCCGATTGCCGCGCTGCAGGAAACCCTGTTTGAAATCCGCGGTGAAACCACTATTTTGAACAGGGACCTGAACGCAAAGCGTGAACAGTTGTCTGCCTATAGAGACCGGATCGCGTTGTTGCAACAGGAGATGTCGAATATTCAGGGGCGCTTTCAAACCTCCAACGACATGGCGGATGAACGTGTTGATGAAGAGAACCGTCTGGCGATCGCCCGGCAGTCACTGACTGACGAAATGCAGCGCCTGCTGGGCACCGGGTTTACCCGCACCAACAACGTTATTGGCGGCGTGCCGGTAGACAGCGAGTACATTATTTTTATTATCGATACCTCGGGCAGTATGTTTTACAACGCCTGGCCGCGGGTGCTGGCGATGATCACAGAAGTGTTGGATATCTATCCGGAAGTGAAAGGCATTCAGGTGATGAATGATATGGGTGACTACATGTTCCCCGCGTATCGCAATCAGTGGATTCCGGATACACCGGCACGCAGACAGGCCATTATCAGTACCTTGCGCAACTGGGCACCGTTCAGCAACAGTAGTCCTGTGGAAGGCATTACCCGGGCTATCAGCTCGTTTTATGCGCCGGGACAGAAAATCAGTCTGTATGTGTTTGGTGACGATTTTCAGCCTGGTGGTTCGATAACGCGGGTGGTTGAGACCGTTGACCGGTTAAATGGGGCCGATGATCAGGGAAGTCGCCTGGTACGTATTCACGCGGTGGGATTTCCGGTATTGTTTGATCTCGATCCCCGCTACCAGGACAGTCTTTACCGGTTCGCCAACCTGATGCGTGAACTGGCGGAGCGCAACGGTGGCAGTTTTGTGGGCCTGAACTCTTATGAATAAGGTCAGGTCCGATTTCACAAGTTGAACAGGAGTGTTTGGTGAGCAATCGTACAGTTAGCGTTAACCACGCAGTCCCTGCCGCAGTCCTTGCCGCACTCCTAGCACAGCGCAGGGTGACGGCCAAACCGGTGATCAGCCTGCGCCGTTTGCAGCAGCTGCTGGTCAGCCTGATGGTGCTGCTGACGCTGGCGTCCTGTGCGGCACGAACCATCAACGTTGAAGGCAGTTATCCGCGTCCTAATATTCCGGCCATTCCTCTGGTGCTGGGTGTGTATTACGGGGAAGGTCTGACGGATTTTATGTACACCGAACTCAGCGACCGGGGTGAGGAAGAGTATCTGGTTGCTTCCGGTGATACACATCAAGAGCTGTTCAACACTGTATTGCCCGCTATGTTTGAGCGCGTTGTGGTGCTTGATTCGCTGGAAGCGGCTGCCGCGCAGGGTGTTGATGCGGTGTTTATCCCACGCATCAATGAGTTTCAGCTGGGCATGCCGCAAAAAACCCGGCTGGATTCGTATGAGGTCTGGGTGCGTTACAACATGCGTCTGACCGGCACGGATGGTTCGTATATCGCAGACTGGGTTATGACGGCTTACGGCAAGGCAACGGCTTCTTCGTTCAGTACTGCCGAGCGCGGCATCAACGATGCTGCTGTGTCTGCGCTGCGTGATCTGGCGTCTAATTTCTCGTTGGGCTTTACCGCTGTGCCGGATGTAAACGATTGGTTGCAACGCCGCTCATCGCAGTAGCGGCATATTCTTTTTTCAGCAGGAGTCAGCATGATCACCAAGGCTCGCTATTTAATGCCGTCAGCATGGCTGAGACCAATGACCTTAATTGGGATGCTGGCACTGCTTCAGGCCTGTACGACCACCACCATTGATGAGTTCCGGCAGGGTGCAACCGGCATCAGCTCTGAAGACAGCGTGGTGATTCTGGGTCGCCGCCAGGGTGCTGCCTATGAAACCCGCGAGCAGTTTGTTGAGTGTGTCGGCGAGCGCATGGCACGAGGGGACAACGCGATCAATGTGATTCCTGAACAGCAATTTGTTGACGCCATGTTCCCCTGGTTTGAGCCACGCACGGCGCCACTGCGCAGCGAAGATCTGCAGCAGCTGATGGCGCAGCCCATGGTCACCGATATCATGACTGGTTTTGGTGTGCGCTATATCGTGTGGCTGGATGGTCAGACAGAAACCAGTAACCGTATGGGTTCTATTTCCTGCGCAGTTGGGCCGGGCGGCGGTGGTTGTTTCGGTTTTGGATCATGGGAAGATGATTCCAGTTTTGAAGCGCGGGTGTGGGATGTGTCCTCAGCCACTGCGGTGGGTACCATCAGTGCTGATGCCACCGGGCAGTCATACATGCCGGCTGTGTTTGTACCCATTCCACTGATTGCCCGCGTTGAAGCCAATGCCTGCAGCAGCCTGGCTGATCAGCTCAAGCAGTTTGTACAGGGGGACTGACGCCATGGTTAGACGTTTAGTGAACAGGCGAGCGCCGCTGATGGCATTAGTTGTTGCCGGGTTGCTGGGTTTGCAGGCCTGCGCGGTCAATCCCGCCACCGGCACGCCCAATATTGTGTTGACGAGTGAAAACCGCGAGCTTGAAATCGGCAAGGAAGAGCACGACAAAGTCATGGCTTCCATGCAGGTGGTCCAGGATGCGCGGGTAAATGCCTACGTTAACGAGGTGGGTCAACGAGTTGCCGCCGGCAGTCACCGCCCCGACCTTGCTTATACCTTCACAGTCATCGACAGTCCCGAAATTAACGCCTTTGCATTGCCTGGTGGTTATGTCTATATCAACCGCGGA
>CAMBPO010000025.1 GCA_945869725.1 Klebsiella pneumoniae | reverse complement strand
CCAACCTGGACACGTGGATCAGACGTCTTCACTCTCGTTGGCGTATTGTTCCTTGGCAAACAACAAGCGCGCGCGCTGATTGAGCTCAACCGGATTATTTTTCTCCAGCAACTCCACCATCAGCGGCAGCAGGTATTGTTTGAAGGTGTCGATATGCAGGTAGGCCACCACGCCGGCTTCCAGCGCGCGCTCTTTCAGATCCGGGCGGTGATCTTCGGTAATCAGGATCACCGGTGTGGCGCCGCGTAACGGGCTTTTGCTCTCCCTATCGCGCATCAGGTAGAGAAATTGATCGCGGGGTTTTTTGTGGCTGTTCCAGCCGGTAATCACGCAGCTGAGTTTGTTGGTGAGCAGACCAAACCCGCGATTGTATTGCTCCAGCACATCGGTGGCATTGCCTTCGTTGTAGGTATTAATGGTGGTCAGAAGTCCGCTGCCACTTAATGCGTGAGCCACGTCATCAACAAGTTTGTTGTTGATGTCATAAACAAGGACTACTGGTTTTCTGGCTTTCATACGTCACCTGAACATAACGCTGGCCGATACCGGATCGCGGGTGGTGCGGGTTTTGTTGGCCGGGACGGCAGTGTCTTCGTAACCGAAGGCGAGACCAAAGAGGATACGATTTTCTTCTCCCAGGTCAAACGCTTCGCGCACCAGATCCGGATAGTTCCGCATGGTACCCATGGGGCAACTGTGCAGTCCATGTGCCACGAGTAACAACATCAGATTCTGTGCGTACATGCCAACATCAATAGCGACCGTGGTGCCAAACGCTTTGTCCATGCCAATAAACGCCATGTACGGCGCGTCAAAAAATTCAAAGTTACGCAAAATGGCGCGTTCGCGGCCGGGTTTGTCGTGACGCTCGATGCCCATCTCGTTGTACAGAGCCACCGCACACTCGACCTGGCGGGTGCGGTACTCACCCAGAAAATCGCCGCGGTAATCGTAGTCCGGGTTGGGCGTGACACCTTCACGGATACGGCGCTGCATCTCTGTGCTCAGCCGATCGCGCAGCGCGCCGCTGGCAACATAAACCTTCCAGGGCTGCACGTTGCAGTTGGAAGGTGCCAGTTGTGCCAGCTCAAAAATATTCTGCAGCACCGCCTCTGGCACCCGATCGGGCAAGTATCCGCGTACCGAACGGCGCTGGCGGATGGCGTGTTCAAGACTGATTTCGGCAGCGCTCATGACAGTAACTGGCCTCCGTCGACGTCTACCGTGGTGCCGGTTGCGTAGCCATTGAGCATCAGGTAAATCAGCGCGCTGGCCACTTCTTCCGGACGGCCAATGCGGCGCACCAGCTGGCCTTGAGTCATGGCGGCAACCCGGTCATTTTTCTCCGCGCCCATCCAGTCAAACAACGCGGTATCAATGATGCCAGGGGCAACCACGTTGACGCGGACAGGACTGAGCTCAACCGCCAGGCTGCGCACCATGTTTTCAACCGCGCCGCCAACCGCGCTCAGTGCGGACATGTTGGGCTTAAAGCGCCGCGCCGGTGCGCCGCTGACAAAGGTAATGGAACCGTTTTTGGCCACAAACGGTGCGCCGGTGCGCGCCACTTTGGCATAACCCCACAACTTGCCGAATGCGGCCTCAAACTGTGCCTGGGTCTGCTCAATAAACGGCTTCAGCGTGCGCGTGCCGCCTGTTGCCGCGGAGACCAGGTGATCAATAGTGCCAATGGATGTAAACAATGCGTTCATGCCGGCTTCATCATGGGTATCCAGTGTCACCAGGGTGACCTGCACACCAGCCGCAGCGATGGCCGCTGCCGCCTTGTCCATATGTGCTGCCGAGCGGCCGGCCGCCCAGACGTTTGCGCCAAGCTGGCTGGCCGCAATGGCGGTTGCCAGACCAATACCGGATGTTCCGCCGATAACCACCACGTTTTTGCCGGACAATGCCGTGTTGTTTGCCTGCATGAGAATTGCTCCTTCTTTTAATTTTTAACGATTAACTGCTGATTTTTCAGCACGGCGGGGACGCGCTGCTGACTGAATGAAGGCGATGGTAGCACAGTTACCAACATGCCTTTGACACGGCCTTTACATGCCTTAGACGTGAGCTTTACATGCCCTTTACATGCTCTTTACATGCCCTTTACAAGCCCATGACTGAATGGTTTGCAAAGACAAGTACTGTACGCGGGTCAAAGTGTAGTAACGTGAACTTGCGCACCATCGCGATATCTGCCACGAGCGCTGCCTGCTTTGATGGTTGATTACCGAGCGCGATTACGCATAATACCTGGCAGGTCCGTCCAGACTCACTATTCAACTGTCCCGGTCAATCTGACCCGTCTTAAACGAGAAATTATTATGTTGACACTGCACACAGCATTGCACCCAACCACCTCTCAACAAACAACTCACCATAAACGCCTGGCACAGGTGCTGATGGTCGGCGCACTGGCACTCGGCGCCTGCAGCAGCAGTTGGGTACAGATCACTCCGGAAGGTCAGGGCGTGCGCGTGGCCACCACGCAGGATATTGCCGGCTGCACCCGCGTGGGTACTGCCAATGTTAATGCCATGGACAATATCGGGTTTGTCCAGCGTGGCGCGGCGCGCCTGCAGGAAGAACTGATCAGTCTGGCCCGTAACGAAGGCGGCCGTCTGGGCGGTAACCGCGTTGTCCCTGAATCCACCATCGAGAATGGGCGACAAACGTTTGGGGCATTCCGCTGCTAAACACGCGTGCCGGCATCACGGTAATCAGGAACTTCTGATGCTCTTTGCTGACCTGATTACCTGCCGGCGCCAGCGTTATCTATCTCCATTCACTTCTTCGTTGTTACGATTAAAAATTTCCTCATCAAACTCGCCTTCCCATTTGGCCACTACGGTGGCGCACGTGAGATCACCCGTCACATTCAACGTGGTGCGCATCATGTCCAGCGGGCGATCAAACGGCAATACAAAACCAACAACCAAAGCAATCTGCTCAGGGGTCAGCCCGATGGTGGCCATCACACCTGCCATCAAGAATACGGAGGCTCCCGGGACCGCTGCGGTGCCAATAGAGACCAGCGTGGTCGCACCGGCCATGATGAAATAATCCACCAAGCTTAAATCCACACCAAATGCCTGTGCGGCAAATACCGAGACCACACCCACGTAAATCGCCGAGCCGTCCATGTTAATTGTTGCGCCCAAAGGCAGAACGGTTGACGCAATCACCGGCTTGATGCCCAGATTTTTTTCAGCGACCGAGATGGTGACGGGCAGTGTTGCTGAACTGGAGGAGGTGGAAAACGCCACCAGAAACGCATTTTTAATGTTTCGGAAAAACTTGTAAGGCGACAATCCCACAAGGAATTTCATCATAGCGCCGTAGATGAGGACAAAGTGCAGAATAAACGCCAGCGTAGCGGTACCAGCCAGCGGAATCACATCCATCAACGCCGCGACACCCTGTGTGCCTGACACCCAGGCGATCAGCGCAAACACGCCAAACGGGGCAACTTCCATGACCCAGCCGGTCAGTTTCAGCATGATGGCCGCGCCTGAATCCATCAGGTCAGCCATGGGTTTGCCGCTCGCACCGACACTGATGATGCCGGCACCAAACAGAATGGCAAAAAAGATAATGGCGAGAAAATCGCCGCTGGCCAGCGCGGCAATCGGGTTGGTGGGCACAATACGCATCAGCTGATCACGAAACGAAATAGGCTGCTGCAAGGTGCCTGGAACCGCTGCCGACATATCAACACCAACACCCGGTTGAATCAGCGCTGCCAGCGTCAAACCAATGGTGATGGCAATGAGTGTGGTCACCATATACAGCGACAGCGTCTTGATACCCAGAGAGCCCAGCCGCTTTGGATCACCCATGGATACCACGCCGGCGACAATGGTGATAAACACCAGTGGCACCACCACCATCTGAATAGCGCGAATAAACAGGTCACCGATCCAGCGGATGGATTGAGCGCCTTCTCCCCAGATGACACCCACAATCGCACCCAGGACCAGGGCGAGCAGAATTCGTTTCCACAGGGGTGTATTGAACCAACGGGAAATCAGGGATGGGGACACATTTGACGACATTGTTCACCTCTTGTTATTGGGCATTCTGAGCCTGTTGTGTTTTAGAAATTGAAACTGACTCGTTTTCTGTCTGACCGCGTATAAGCACGGCTAGGTCATAAACAGCCGTTAATCATAGGCCAGAGACTATAGAAACTTGGCGCCAAGTGCCAATCATTTTCCGTTTGTGCGAGAATGGCGCCCTCCGCAAAACCACAGCAGGCAGTAGTAGATGACAGACTGGGTGAAGGGTGTTGTATCAAGTTGTTCACACTGGACCAATAATCTTTTTTCACTGCGGATAGAGGCCGACGTCTCCCCTTTTGAGGCGGGCCAATACACTTGGCTGGCGCCGGGCAGCCTTGACGAAACCGCCGCAGCGGGCAGCGCGCAGCCCTATTCCATTCTCAGCGCGCCGGATGATCAGGCGCTGGAATTTTTCTTCTACGCGCGCACTGGCGGCGACTTATCCAATCAATTGTCCAATGTGAACGCCGGCGATCAGCTGTGGGTCAAGCGTGCGGCGGCCGGTTCGCTGACGCTGTCGCAGGTGCAAGACAGTGATACTTTGTGTCTGCTGGCCACTGGGACCGGTGTGTCTCCTTTCCTGTCGATGTTAAAAACAGCGGAACCCTTCAAGCGCTTTGACAAGGTGATTCTGGTGTATGCGGTGCGCCACAATCAGGATCTGCGTTATCAGGAACTGTTTAGCGAACTCGCCACACGCTACCCTGGACGTTTTAAGTTGATTGCCTTTGTGAGCCGCGAAACTCCGTCGGCTCAGCTGATGCCGTTTGCCATTCACGGACATATTCCGGAAAGTCTGCAAAACGGTACCCTAGAGACGGTTCTGGACATCGATTTCAGCCCTCAGAGCACACAATTTATGTTGTGCGGCAACCCCGGCATGGTCAAAGATGCGGTGGCGGTGCTGCAGCAGCGCGGTTTTGCGGATAACAAACCGGCTTTGAGCGGTCAACTGACCTACGAAGCGTATTGGTAGTCATTTTTTTAGTTGTTTTAGTCGAACACGGAGATTTGCCATGTCTGATCACAGCCCTTCTGGTTTCTCGCTAAGCCTGAGCCGCAGCCTGCGCTCAGTGATGACGCTGCCCCCGATGTGGCGCCGCATCGGCGGCATTCTGTTGCTGACGCCGCTGCTGATGGCCTGCAGCCCGGCAGAGCAGACCGGCACAGATACGGGCGCCGCCACTGCTGACAATGCGCCTGCGGTACAGGCGTCACCCGGTTACACGCGCCTGTATGCGGCTAACGCGGCTGATCCGCTGGATGCGCATATTTTTGAACTGGACAACGGCTTGCAGGTGTACCTGACTGAGAACCGCGAAGAGCCGCGCTTCTACGCCGAAATTGCAGTACGCGCCGGCAGCAAACACGATCCGGCGGATGCCACCGGTCTGGCGCATTATCTTGAGCACCTGCTGTTTAAAGGCAATCAGAGCATGGGCACGCTCGATTACGAGGCCGAGCGCCCCTTCCTCGAGCAGATCCATGGGCTGTACGAGCAACACTTTAACGAATCCGATGATACCCGCCGCGCAGAAATCTACGCCGAGATCAACCGCGTGTCACAGCTGGCATCGCAGTACGCCATCCCCAATGAGATCGACAAGGTTTACAACAGCATGGGTGCGAGCGGTCTGAACGCACACACCTCCAACGAAGAAACCGTGTACAAGGTCGGGCTGCCCTCCAACCGTCTACAGCACTGGGCGGAGATTGAATCCACACGGTTTGTGAACCCGGTGTTCCGCCTGTTCCACACCGAACTGGAGATTGTCTACGAAGAGAAAAACCGCACGTTGGATAACCGCGATAGCCTGTCCTACTACGCACTGGCAGACCTGCTGTACAAAAATCACCCGTATGGCCAGCAGTCCACCATTGGTGATGCCGAGCACCTGAAGAACCCGTCGCTGGTTTACATACAGAATTACTTTGACACCTATTACGTGCCCAACAACATGGCGATTTTTATCAGTGGTGACATTGATATCAATGAGACCATTGCGCTGATCGCTGACAAATTCTCCGCCTGGCAAGCCAAACCGCTGCCGGCAGAGCCTACGTGGACGGAAGCGCCGGTCACCGCCGTTGAGCGCGTCACCGTCAGCTACCCGGGTGAAGAAGAAGTGCAGATGGCCTTCCACACCGTGCCCAATGGTCACGAGGACCAGGAAGCGCTGATGCTGCTGGACATGATTCTGGACAACCGCACCGCCGGGCTGATCAACCTCAACCTGAATCAACGCCAGCGTGTGCAAGCATCGGGCTCTTCGCCTCAGTTCCAGAATGACTTTGGTGCACAAACCCTGTGGGGCGTGCCGCGTGAAGGCCAGACATTGCTGGAAGTTGAACAGTTATTGCTGGAACAGATTGACCTGATACGCCGCGGTGAATTTGAAGACTGGATTCTGCCGGCCATCATTAACGACTTCAAAAACATGGAAAAGCGTGGTCTGGAATCCAACACCGCACGCGTGGGCATGATGCGTCAGTCGTATCTTCAGAAAGCTGAGTGGGATTACACAGTGGCGCAGATTCAGCGCCTGGAACAGGTGAGCAAGGCCGATATCGTAGACGTCGCCAACAAGTACTTCACCAACAGTAACTATGTGGCTGTGCACCGTCTGAACGGCCCGGCCGACATCCCCGCCGTCGACAAACCTGCCATTGACCCGGTCACCATTGACCCCAGCCGTCAGTCAGAATTTGCATCGGTCATCCTGTCCATGCCTTACGAGGAAATCGAACCGGTTTACCTGCAGGAAGGCGAGGATTATCAGATTCTGGATTACGCCGGTGTGCCGCTGTATTACGCCCCCAACCCGCTGAACGATATTTTCAGTTTCAGCATGAGCATCGAGGTGGGGACGGAGGAGAATGATCTGCTGAGCCTGGGCGGCGCGGTGATGGGCAAAGCGGGAACGGTTGCTCTGCCGCTGGAAGAGTTGCAGAAGCAATGGTACCGCCTTGGCAGTGAATTCAATTTCAGCTCCGGGCCAAATGAAACAGTCATCAGTATTTCCGGCATGGATCCGCAGTTTGAAGAGTCTCTGGCACTGATGCTAGACCTGACACGTAATCCGCAAACTGACACCGCCACTTTTGACGAACTGAAAAACTCAATTCTGCAGGCGCGTCGAGATCAACGGGAAGATCCTGCCGCCATCAGCCAGGCCTTGTACCTCTACAACCGTTATGGTGATGAGTCGCCAATGCTGCGCGCCTTGAGCAGTGATGCCCTCCTTGCGGTGGAGCTTGATCAGGTCTTGGCACTGATCAGCAACCTGCAGAACTACAAACATACCCTGAGCTACACCGGGTCGATGACACCAGAAGAGCTAACCGCCATTTTGCAGCGTCAGCATCAGGTCGCCGATGACTTGCTGGACCCGCCACCTTACCGCTTCCGTCATACGCGGCAGGTCAACACCAATGAGATATTTGTGATTAACCGTGAGACCGCGCAGGCGCAGGTGCGCCTTGAGTTCCCTGACGGCGACTATGACGAATCGCTGGTGGTGCCGTCATCGCTGTACAACAACTATTTTGGCAACAGTATGTCCAGTGTGGTGTTCCAAGAGTTGCGCGAAGCCCGCGCCTTGGCGTACTCCGCAGCCGCGCAGTACACACAGGGCGGCCGCTTGGGTGCAGAAAATATGGCACTGGGCGCCATTGGTTCACAGAACGACAAAGCGATTGAGGCTACTGCAGCATTTATCGAACTGTTCGACAACATGCCCGCCTCGGCCGATCGCTTTGCGGATGCCTACGGTTCTCTGGTCAACCGCTACCGCTCCGGCACGGTCGGCTTTCGTGCGATACCTGGCACCGTGCGCGGCTGGCAGTTACTGGGCCTGGAAGGTGATCCGCGCCCGCAGCGCTTTGCCCAATTGCAGAACGCCTCGCTGGAAGATTTAATGCAGTTCCAGCGTGAGCATATTGCCGGCAAACCCAAACTGATTTCCATTGTCGGTGACACCAGCCGTATGGACATGAGCGCATTGTCAGCCCTGGGGACCATCCGCGAACTGTCTGTTGACGATGTGTTTGTAGAATAAACTGACTGTCAGGAGCCTTTTTGTAAGGAAAATCGCCCGATGACTGATGCCGTGCTGCACATCAATGATTTGATCAAACGTTATGGTGACGTTGAGGTATTGCATCACCTCAACCTTGAAGTGACACGCGGCGCTATTCATGGTCTGGTGGGATTAAACGGCTCCGGCAAAACCACCACCATGGAATGTGTGCTGGGCATGCAGGGGTTTGACAGCGGCGAGGTCAAGGTGCTTGGCCGCCACCCACGCGATCTGTGGCAAGGCGCCGGCGATGTGGTAGGCATTTTTGATACACCCGGACTGCATCCGGGTTTAAGCGTGCGGCAGTGCTTGGAGCATGCGAGTCTGCTGTGTGGCAAACCGGTGCACAAGCCTGCCGAGGTGGAAGCACTGCTCGGTATCACCAAATACTCCAACTACAAAATCCGCCAGCTGTCACTGGGTAACCGGCGCCGCGCGTCGATTGCGCATGCGCTGATCGGCCAGCCGGCGTTTGTTGTGCTGGACGAACCGTTTAACGGATTGGATGCGGGTGGTGTGGATGATGTGCTGGCGTTGATTCAGCGTCTGAATCGTCAGGAAGGCACCAGCTTTTTGTTGTCCAGTCATCAACTGGCTTATCTGGAATCAATCTGTACCCACCTGTCTATTCTGCACCAGGGCAAGATCGCGCTGAGTGCATCCACTGATGAACTGATCAGCCCAAGCGAGTCGCGACTGAAACTGGTGTGTGACCAAGCGGATGCTGCACGTGAATTGTTAAAACAAACCCTGGGTGTCATCAACATCGAGAAAGAGGGTTCGGCCTTTATGCTGACGCTGGACGGCATCGGCCCCGGCGATGTAAACCGCAAACTGGTGATGTCCGGCGTGACCGTCTCAGAATTACAGCCGGAGAAGCGGGATCTGAGTGCGCTGTTTCAGAAAATTGTCAGCCAGGGGGTGGCATGATGCAAGGCCTGATGACCGCCATCCGCGCAGAAATTTTTGTGTTTACTCACAGTCGCTCCATTCAGTTGTTATGTGTCATCCCCGCCTTGGTGGCGGCCGTGCAATTGGTGCTGGTCAGATCATTGGCGGCGTCCAATGAGGCCCGTGCGGCACTGATGGGGACGCAGACCACTGATGATTTTGGAGGCGGCGGTTTTGGCAACGTCGAAGGCGCCGATGCCTGGGGCGCGCTGGTCGACGCTCTAGGCACTGGCCTGACACTGATCAGCCTGATTCTGGTTGCTTATGCCGCCTGGAGTTTTGCCAGCGACCGCGACCAGGGCGTGCTGCGCCACTTGCTGATCCGCCGCGTCAGTCGCCCCGCGCTGGTGCTCAGTAAATTGATTCAGGCACACCTGCTGGCGCTGGTCTCTATCGTGCTGATGTTGCTGGTGACCTTTGGCAGCGCTGCCCTGTTATGGGACTTTGGCCCGGTCATTGAAGATGGTTATGAATTGATTGGCACGGCGGACATTCACGCCGAACTGCGTCTGGGGCTCAGCCTGGCGTTGATTCCCCTGCCGGCCGCCATCGCGGTGGGTGTGCTGGTGTCGGTGCTGAGCAACAGCACCACACAGGCATTAAGTATGGCATTAGGGCTGACACTGGGGCTCGACCTGTTAAAGTCCGTGCTCGGAGGCGCGGCCGATTACCTGTATGCCTCTTACCTAGTGTCTTTGCTGGATGAATCCTATCTGGATGATGTGGCGCGTCTGGTGCGTGGTTATTCAGATGTGATGATTGACCCGGCCGTGCTGCAACTGAATCAGTGGGTGCCGTGGCCGCAAATGGTGCTGTTTATTATTCTGGCGCTAGTCCTGGTGCGCCGCAAAAAACTGTAAATAGGAGACGCTGATGCAAGTATTGTGGCTCTGTTTAAAACATTTGCCAAAACCGCTACTGGTGCTGGGCAGTGCAGGCCTGCTGTCGGCGTGTCTCAGCACTGAACCACAAAGCTTGCTGCCGACCATCACCTTGTCTGCCGACAATGAATTGCTGGCTGGTAATGATGGCGGCGCCCAAAGCGGCGGCGTGAGTTTTGGTCTGACTGGCGGGGTTAACGAGAGCGACTCACTGACCAATATCAGTGTGCTGCCCGGCGTGCGCGTGCGGGCGGTGACACCGGCCGGTGCTGCCGAACAAGCCGGCATCCGCGCTGGCGACGTTATTCTTGCTGTGGATGGCACTGAGACCAACCACCCGGACATGCTGGATGCGCTGGCCTTGCAAACCCAGGCAGAAACCACCTTTAGTTTTGAAGTACGCCGCAACACCACAGTGTTCCAGGCCAATGTCACGGTGCGTCCGGCCGTGGAGAACCAGTCAGCGCCGGTTGAGTTATACCGGGCAGACCCCCTGTTATCACGCGCAGGTTATAGCTCGGAATGGCTGCAGACCGCGGGTGGCGAGCGGGTTTCCGGTGCACGTCTGGTGCGTTTGTTTGCACAAAGCCCGCTGCCGGGCGCGGGTCTTCGGGTTGATGACATCATTTTTGCTGTGGATGGCCAGGCGGTCTCTTCTGCGCAGGGCCTGATCAGCCTGTTGAATAACCAATACCAGCCTGGCGAGCGCGTGACGCTGAGTGTCAGCCGCAATAATGTTGTGAGCACGATGCCAGTGACCTTGTGGGATCCGGGTCGCCGTATCAGCGCACTGCGCGCCTGGCCCTTGTTCAGTTATGAGGCGACACAAGTGCCACCCGGTAGCCGCCTGACTATTGGGGATCTGATTCTGTTTTCATTGTTTAGCTATGAACGCAATGGACCTGAGCGTTCTTTCAGTGTCCTGGGCCTGATCCGCTCCAGCAGCGGTCTGGGCGAACTGGCAGAGGAATAACATGCGTTCAGTGGGCTCTTATAATCAGCGTTTGTTCGCAGCCGGTGCGTTGATGCTGGCCATTGACAGTCATGCGCAGGTCGCCGGCATCAACTATGTGGCCACTGAACTGCCGCGCCCGGAATGGCCGCAGGACGTGCAGATTGCTGACATGGACGGTGACGGTTTGCTGGATGTGGTGGCGCCATTCTGGTCGGCGGATGCCGGACGACAATTACATATTTATCTGCAACAAGCCGATCATCGTTTCCCGGCGCAGCCTTCACGTCTGGTGGATATCCGCTCGGAAATTGTGGCGGTAGCCATGGCGGATGTGCGCCCTGAGCCGGGGTCAGAGCTATTGTTGTTCACTGGCGCCACTGTGTTTAGTCTGAGCAGCGCCGTGGCCGGCTACAGTGGCAACCTGCGCCGGCTGTTTGACTGGCCGTTATCGTCGGCGGTTCCTGACCCGCAAGTGACGCGTTTTCTGAGTACTCCGGTAGATGCCACCGGTGACGGCTTTGTTGATCTTTTGTTACCGGGTGTTGAAGACTACGGCTGGTTTACCGGCGCAGCGGATGAGCAGTTCACCTTGAGCCATCAGTTCAGCACCCTCAACACCGATATTGATGAAAGTGACCTGCCACCACCCAGCGGGCGCTTTTCCACCAGTATCTCCTTTAACGCGCAAGATGGGCTGCTGGTTGACGTGCAGCTGCGCTCGGGTTCACTGTTTGAAGACTTCCTGCAAACCGGTAACGCCGAGGCTGATGCCATTCTGGATATCCGTAATTGGATGCCTCCCGCAGTGATGGCGCCAATGAGCAGCGCCGACAGCCATGATCTGATTTATCTGAACATCGGCAACGATATTCAGGGGCAGATCAATATCCTTAACATGAATGCGAGCGGCAGCTTTTCAGGGCAACCCGACTGGCAAGCGCCGGTGGAGATGCTGGGCGACTTTCTGCTGATGGACGTTAATGGTGACGGACTCAGCGACGTGGTGCGTCTGGTTGAGGATGGCAACAGCTGGACGGTATCGTTTTTCACCAATGCCGGCGGTTCTTTCAATTTTACGCAAGCCGATCAGGTGATGCGTTTTTCCGGCTATGACCTGCGGGTGGCCGTCACCCCGATTACCGGCGGCAAACCGCAACTGAGCATCAGTTACTACACCATCCCGGTGGTTGCCGCGATCCGCGATGCCAGTATTGTGCGCAGCCTGCTGTTGTTTAATCACAGCGCATCGGGGCCGGCGCTGTTCAACAACCGGCCAGACTTCCTGCTTGAGGAAACCTTCTCAGCCACCACAGTGCGCGGTTTATCAAGCCCTATTGTGCTGGACGCTGACCTTGACAGTGACGGCCGTATCGATGCCATTCAGGTCACCCCGGAAGGCGCACTGGTCGCCAAACGTATCAATAGCAGTCTGCAGTTTGAAGACCAGCCGTTCTGGCAATACGTGCCCACACGCGGTATTGCCCGCTTCCGGGTAATGGACATGAACAGCGACGGACGCCCTGATCTGATTCTGGATCATTCCAATACTGTGACTGTGCTGGTGTCCGCTCTCCCGGTGACTACCTTATGAACACTGTCAGGCAATTTTTTATCAGGTCAACTGCGAGAGTTATCAGGTCAACTGCTCTTGTTATCCGGTCAACTGCGAGTGTTATCCGCACAACTGCGCTGGCGTGCATGCCGGTGCTGCTGACACTGACCGCGGGTGATGTTGCAGCACAAACACCCCAGGCCGCCAACTATGCGCAGATTCCGTTCACCCTGCATCCTGACACCAGCAATCTGCGGGTGATGGATATGGACGCAGACGGACTGCAGGATCTGCTGGCCATTCGCGAACATACGCTGAGTGTGTATTTTCAGCGCAGCGCCGCGCTGGCTTTCGATTTTGCGCAACCAGATACGCAACTAGATCTGCCCGGTCAGGCCGCCGGCTGGACAATAGTGGAGATGTCTGGCAGCCGCCCATTGCCAGCGCTGATTGCCTTAATTGATGGCCAGCGCGTATTGCAGTGGCAAATAGAAAATCGTGCGTTCTCGGCGCCACAGGAACTGATCAGTGAACTGGGCGGCTTTCTGGGCAAAGGCGCTTATCCGCTGAACTTCTACCAAGACATCAATAACGATGGCCAGCCCGATCTGGTGGTACCTGGCGCCGGTGTCATGAGTCTTTTTATTCAGAATGCCGATGGCAGTTTTCAACCGCCACTCAGTGTGCAGTCTGATGTGCAACAACGCGTGGTGCTGGAAGCCGAAGGCGAACTCGACCGCGAGATAGGCCAGTCACTGGTCATTCCGCAAATTGCGCTGCGTGATGTCAACAGCGATGGCCTGCCGGATCTGATCTCTGATACCGAGGCACGCCTGGATGTATTTCTGGCCAGCAGCACCGGCGACTATTTTCCGGCACTGCCCAACTATTCCATTGACCGGGAGGTAATCCGGGAACGTTTGGGCGAGTTTGATCTGGACCAACTGGATTTCTCCAACCTCACCGGTGTGCTGGCATTAACGCATGAAGAAGTGCTGGAAGATGTCAACGGCGACGGCATTGATGACTTTATCCTGCGCGAAGGGGGCCGGGTGGCACTGCATCTGGGCCAGTCCGGCGCCGCGCAGACCAGCACCATGAATCTGGAACAGCCTGATCAGATACTGCGTTCCAGCGGCAATGTGTTGTCCATTTTTATGGCGGATGAAAACGATGATGGACGCCCTGATCTGTGGTTATGGCGCGTTGATCAGGTGTCGATTGGTGACCTGTTCCTGTGGCTAGCGGTGTCCGGCACTATCAACATGGAAGCCTTTGTGTATCCCAACGAAGGCAACCAGTTTGCGCGCCGTCCGGCACGTCGTATCACCGTCGCCATGCGTTTTCCTTCGGTGGTTAGAATGATAGGTTCCGTCCAGGAGTCACGCGATCGGGCACGCAGTATGGACCCGGTGATTCCGTTTACCCGCGCCCAGGTATTGCCGGATGCCGCCAACGCAACGGCGGTGATGGATGACCTGTTGGTGTTGGCCAACGATCAACTGGAAGTGTTTTATCAGGCGGTGACCCGTGAAGCACCACCGGCAGAAGATCGCTTTCTCGCCTCGCTTGGTTACAGCCGTGGCGTGGACAGCTATGAGATAGACCTGCGCCGTATTGTGGAAGCCTTCAACATTGAGGTGAATGCTGAGGTCAACGAGGTACGAGTGCGCGAACCCAACCTGCGAATTCCGTTGCCGGCATCAGCACCACGCGGCGACCTGGTGGCGACAGATCTCAACAACAATGGTGTTGACGATGTGTTTGTATTTATCAGCCGCGACAAAGAGTCGCTGACGGGAATTTTGTACCTGAGTGAATGATGCATGTTGGCATTAAGCGCTGCGCTTGTTGAAAAACGGGCCTTCTGCTAGGCTGCCGACAGCCCTGACAATATCTACAATAACCAATCTAAGGAGCCCGTTTTGAAAAAACTAATCAAGAACCTGACACTCGCCTCTGCGATGACACTGGGATTAACACTGGCGGCTGCCGGTTTGCCCTCCAGCGCACTGGCCCAAGATGGCCCGGTGTTTGAACTGCGCACCTACAAATCCACCCCCGGAAATCTTGACAAATTGATGGCGCGATTTCGTGACCACACCATGCGCATTTTTGAAAAACATGGCATGACCAACATTGGTTACTGGCAGCCGACGGATGAAGTGGAGCGTCAGGACACCCTGGTCTATCTGCTTAAACACGACAGTATGGAAGCGGCAACCGCATCATGGCGCGCCTTCTCGCAGGATCCGGAGTGGCGCCAGGTGAATGAAGACTCCAATCGCGACGGTGTCATTCTGGATTCAGTGGTACGCAAATACATGACGGCCACCGACTTCTCACAGATGAAGTAAACGCCCGACAAACCGGTTGATGTGTTTGCCGTGAGAGCCTTGCAGCCATGCTCAATATTATTTGGACGGCTTTTTTTCTGCTTGGCTTTCTGGCGGCACTTTGGCAATGGTTTACTGGCCAGAATCCTGAGGTCTTCAGCGATGTCATGGCCAGCATGTTTGATATGGCCTCGCTGTCAGTGGAAATTGCCATTGGCCTGATTGGATTGATGGCGCTGTGGCTGGGTTTATTCCGGATAGCCGAGCACAGCGGCCTGATCGGCATCCTGTCCCGCGCCGTCACCCCTCTGTTTACCCGACTGATGCCTGAGGTGCCCGCTGGTCATCCGGCCATGGGATCCATCACCATGAATCTGGCTGCCAACATGTTGGGGCTGGACAACGCGGCGACACCCATGGGCCTGAAGGCCATGCAGGATCTGCAAAGTCTCAACCCCGACAAAGAAACCGCCTCTGACGCACAGATTTTGTTTCTGGTGCTCAACACCTCAGCCGTTACCTTGCTGCCGGTCACCATCTTTTTGTACCGCGCACAACAAGGTGCGCCGGAACCGGCAATTGTGTTCCTGCCCATCCTGATGGCGACCTGTGCCTCAACACTGGCCGGCTTGCTTGCGGTGGCATGGATACAGAAAATTCGTCTGCGGGATCCGGTGTTACTGGCCTGGTTTGGCGGTTTTGCGGTGTTGATGGCCCTGTTTCTGAGCTGGATTGTTAGTCTGCCCCCGGCACAACTGTCAGATCGCTCAGCGATGATTGGCAATCTGCTGCTGTTGAGCACCGTATGTTTGTTTCTGATCTCGGGCATTCAGCGCAAACTGGACTGTTACAGCGTGTTTATTGAAGGCGCCAAAGAAGGGTTTGAGGTGGCGGTGAAACTGATCCCCTATCTGCTGGCGATGCTGGTAGCCATTGGTGTGTTCAGGGCCGGAGGATGCCTGGACTTGCTGCTGTCAGCCATTCGCTGGCTGGTCAGCGCGCTGAACGTTGATACCGCGTTTGTTGATGCCTTGCCCACCGCATTTATGAAACCGCTCAGTGGCAGTGGCGCACGCGCCATGCTGTTGGAAACCATGGCCACTCACGGCGTGGATTCTTTTGCGGCACGAACGGCGGCTACTATTCAGGGCAGCACGGAAACCACCTTCTATATTCTTGCGGTGTATTTTGGCAGCGTGGGCATCCGCAAAACCCGTCACGCGATTGGCTGCGGCCTGTTTGCGGACTTTGCTGGCATTACCACTGCTATCTTCGCCAGCTACTGGTTTTTCGGCTGACGAGGCCGCAAGCGAATTGAGCTTTGCAGCCAAATATGCTTAGATCAGTGCCCATGAAAACTAAAATTACATTTCTGCTGATATCCGCTTTATTCATGACGGCCTGCTCCGAGGAGCTCGCCAACACCCGTCGATACGTGCTGACCACGGCCACGACGGGGGGTGCTTATTACCCCATCGGTGTGGCCATCGCCACCATTACCAAATCCCAGCTTGGACCGTCACACGGCATCACACTCGCCGCGATCAGTTCCGCGGGTTCCCTGGAAAATATCAAACTGCTGCGTGACAATCAGGCGCAGTTCGCGCTGCTGCAGGGGCCCTTTGCCGCCTGGGGCTGGAATGGAGAAGGCCCGATCAGACGCCCGCAGGAAGGTCTGCGCTCGATGGCAGCCGTGTGGCAAAACGTGGAACATTTTGTGTTGACCAGCGACCTTGCCGCCACCGGTTATATGCAGGACATGAATACGCTGGACGGTCAGCGTTATGTGCTGGGGGCGCGCAACTCGGGTGCCGAACAGACCGGCCGCTACATTCTGGAATCGCTAGGCATTGATTACGAGAACCGGTTATCGCTGGCATGGATGGGCTACGGTAACGCTGCCAATGCCATGCAGGATGGCAATGTTGTTGGCATGAATGTGCCGGCGGGCGCACCGGTCAGCTCCGTTACTCAGGCCATGGCGCAAATGGGGGAACGGCTGACCCTGCTACAGTTTACCCAGCAAGATCTTGACGCGATTAATAAACGCTATCCCCTGTGGGGCTGGTACGAGTTTCCGCCAGGCACCTATCCCAATCAGAATACCCTTGTGCGCACCATCGCCAGCCCGAATGTATTAGCCGTGCGCTCTGACATACCCGAAGATGTGGTCTACGAAATCACCCGCACCATCTGGGAAAATCTGTCTGCCCTGCAGGAAATTCATGCGGCCACCAACGATATGAAACTGGAATTGGCCGTCACCGGATTGGGCGCGCCACTGCACCCCGGTGCTATCCGATATTACCGGGAGAAGGGTCTTGATATTCCTGAGCGGCTGATTCTGCCCGGTGATGATCGCCCGGTTGCTGGCAGCACAACAACCGTCAGCGTCGACGCCCGGCCCTGAAACCGAATCACATAATGGTCAGGATTGCCCGCCACTGGTCGGGCAACCAACAAAAACAATAGTAGAGCCTGCGTATGAAAACTCCCCTGCTTAAATGGGCCGCCTTTTTGTTTGCCCTGTTCCACGTGTATGCCAACGTGTTCGCCACCATTCCGGAACTGTGGTTTTCTGCCATTCACTTTGGTGGTTTCGCGGTGTTGTGTGCGCTCTCCGGCAATGAGACCGGGCAGAACCAACCGGCGCCATCGCTGTTATTGAAGGCAATCAACATTGTGCTGGCGATGCTGGCGGTACTGGTGACTGCCTATCTGATTCTGTTTGAAGACGCCCTCTACGCCCGCGAAGCCGAGTTTGTGCTGTCGGACTATGTGGTCACTGCCATCGCTGTGGTGTTGGCCATCGAGATGACACGGCGTACCACCGGATGGTTCATGCCCATCCTGATTATGATGTCGCTCAGTTATATTTTGTTTTTGGGGGATTACATATCAGGCGTGTTTGCCTTCCCGGGTCTGAGTCTGGAGACAGTGCTGTACCGCAGTTACTTTGGTGAGGATGGCATGTTTGGCAGTACCGCCAACATTTCAGCCACCTTTGTGTTTATGTACATTCTGTTTGGCTCCTTCCTGCTGAAATCCGGGGCTGGCGAATTTATTGTGAATTTTGCCCGTTGTCTGGCCGGCCGGTTTACTGGTGGTGCTGGCATTGTTGCGGTGATTGGCTCCGGGCTGATGGGGTCAGTTTCCGGCTCTGCCGTCGCCAATACTGTATCCACGGGTGTTATCACCATTCCGATGATGAATAAATCCGGGTTCAGTCCGCAGTTTTCCGCAGGGGTAGTGGCTGCATCATCCACAGGTGGCGCAATGATGCCGCCTATCATGGGTGCGGGTGCTTTTGTGATGGCCAGTTACACGCAAATTTCTTACCTGACCATTATTGCCGTCTCGGCATTACCTGCGCTGCTGTATTACCTGACCGTCATCTATTTTGTGCGCATTGAAGCTAACCGGCTCGGCATCAAAGTGGATAAAAAAGGTGACCATGAAAGCATCTGGAACGTGGTCAAAGGTGGCTGGCACTTTATTATTCCGCTGATGGTACTGGTGGGCCTGCTGGTGGTGGGATATACCCCGATCCGCGCGGCTGCGGTAGCGATATTGGCGGTGATTGTGTCGTCGTGGTTATCGACCAATCCAATGAAATGGGAAGGCATTTTTGAGGCGACCGTGGATGGTGTACGCTCGGGCGTGTCCACGGCGCTGCTGCTGGTAGCGGTGGGTCTGATTATCAATGTGGTGACCACCACTGGCGTCGGCAATGCGTTCTCGCTGATGATCGTGGAGTGGGCGCAGGGCAGCCTGTTTATTACGCTGGTACTGATTGCACTGGCGTCGCTGGTGCTGGGAATGGGACTGCCGGTAACGGCGGCTTATATCGTGCTGGCGACCTTGTCGGCGCCTATTCTGTTTGACCTTATTGCACAGGAACAGATGCTGATGGCGTTGAGCGCACCGGATCTGCCGTCCAGTGTGGTGGCTACCTTGAATCTGTTTGGTGGCGATGCTGCGGTCGCTTTGCGGGAAATGCCGCTGGAAATGCGGCAGCTGTTGCGCGAAGAATTGCTCAGCCCGGAGCTGCTGGCCGGTATGTTGCTCAGCGCGCACTTGATCATTTTCTGGTTGTCTCAGGACAGCAACGTCACACCGCCTGTCTGTCTGGCGGCATTTGCGGCCGCCGGTATTGCCGGCACCCCGCCGATGGCTACTGGCATGACCTCGTGGAAACTCGCCAAGGGACTTTATCTGGTCCCACTGCTCTTTGCTTACTCGCCGATTATTACCGGAACCTGGTCAGAACGCATTTATGTATTTGTCTGGGCGTGTATGGGGCTGTATGCATTGTGTGGTGTTTTGCAGTGGCGACTGGAACGGCCACTGAATCTGTTGACCGCATCCATGTTACTGTTCTCAGCGTACCTGTTGATGTGGTATCCCTTGGGCGTGGTCTATCACCTGCTGGGTGCGGCATTGCTGGTAGCCGTCATACTCTGGCAGCGTTATCAAACCCGTCAGGAGCAAAAATCGCACGATCGTCAGGTCAGCGGTTAACCGAGATCCGAGTGTTGTTGTCAGCCGTTTTCAAGGGCGTCATGCATGTTTTCTGAAAAAGAGCTGAATCTAGAGGAACACCAGTTGCGAGAGCAGATCCGTCGGCTATCGCCGCTGGAAAAGTCTATTTACGATGCGCTGGAAATTCCCCGCCTGAAAATGGCCTCTCGTTATGTGCAGTTGAACTGGCTGTTTCCGCTGGGTGTTCATCACTTTTATCTGCGCCGCTGGGGTCGAGGGCTGCTTGACCTGTTTCTGACTTTCAACGTCTTTTTGAGCCTGAGCAGTTATTCACCCTGGGGCGACCCCAATGGCCTGGTCGGCGGCATGTTGTTTGCGGCGCTGTTGCTGATCGAATTACCACAGATGTTAAACGCCCGTTTATTGGTGCACAGCCGTAACATCTTGATGATGGCAAAGTGTTTGCAATCGGCGCGCAGCAGTGCCCTGCGACAACAGCCCGGAACGGCGCCATGAGTGGTAATAAACACGTTCAGCAGCGCGTTTCTCAATTTATTTCTCAACATTTTTCCCAACATGTTTCTCAGCGATTGTCGCGGCTGATTGCGCGGCTTCGCAGCCTGATTGGTTGGTTTCCGCTAACGGTAGCCGGTGTCGCCGTGACGCTGGCTTGTGTGCTGGCACTGCGCGTTTTTGGTTACGGGCGCATGGATCTGGTGGTATTTGCGCTGACGCTCTGTGGCCTCTGTCTGGTGGGCCTCAGCCTGTTGATGGTGACCGGCAGCGGATTGTTGATAAAGCCGCGCGTTCACAAGGCAGTGATGGAGCAGCCAGCACCCGCACTCAGTGCAGAGGCCGGATATCCGAATGTCAGCGGTTTTGTGATGCCGGCGTGGAGCTGGCTGCCATTGATGTCCCTGGAATGGCAGATTGTCAGCCACGAACAGCTGCGTACGGTGAACCGACCCGATCCCGATACGGGTTTGCTGGAAGAGGAAATAACACCCGGGCAACGTTGCCTCAGCACGGCCGTTACCCGCCGTTTTATCCTGCGTGATGTCTTGGGGCTGTGTCGCTTCAGCTGGCATGAGACACAATCGGCACAGTGGCAGATTCTGCCGCTGACCGGCAAACTGCGCTCGCTGCCGGTACTGCGATCCATGGATGCCGAGGATGGCATTCCCAATCCGGCTGGCCTGCCCGAAGGCGATCGTATGGATATCCGTCGTTACGCACCCGGGGATTCCACACGCGACATCCTCTGGCGCGTTTACGCTCGTAACCGGCATCTGAATGTGCGACTGGCCGAGCGCAGTGTGTTTTATGCAGAACGCACGCTGGCGTATCTGATCACAGGTCCGGATGATGAAGCGGCGGCCGGCGTGGCAAGGTTTGCAGTGACACACGGCGCCCTGGGTTCGCCATGGATTTTTGGTGCGGACGGCAGTGATTATGTTGCCAGCACCACGGCGGCGGCGCTTCCGCTAATTGCCGGTTCGCGCAAGCCCGGTCAGCAAAACAGCTACGGACTGGAAGAATTCCTGCGCGGCCAGGGTCAACAAGGCAATGCATCGGCGCAAAGTGCCTGTATTGTGTTTGCACCGGCGACCACTGGCCCGTGGGTTGCACCCTTGCAGCAGACACTGGCGCGGCATGGCGGACCGTTTTCGATTGTGCTGGCCGCGGACGGTCTGATCAACGAGAGCCCGGCATCGCTGGGCAAAACGTTTAAGAAAATAGTGTTGGAGAACGCCAGGCAGGCCGATCCGAGCGGGGTTGACAGCACACAGCTGCAGAATCTGATGGCCGATTTCAGTCGCCGCGGAGCCTATGTGCTGTTAATCGACAGGCAAAGCGGGCAGTCTTTTGACCAACGTTTGAAAAGGGTTTAATGTCCAACGCCATGAGTAAAACCATTCACCAAACCGCTTTGAACAATTCGGCTGCCGTTACGCCCGGCAAACTCGTGCAGAGTCTGATCCGTGGCCTGATACTGGCCATGGCCTGCTGGGTACTGAGCACACCGCTGACCACCGTCACCGGTTCAGCCGCTGGCGCGATCGGCTGCCTGCTGGCCTGTTTATGGGTAGACCGCCAACAGCGCGACACCAGCACTTTATTGCAGATACGTGCCCCGGCACTGCTGTTGCTGCTGGCGTTGACGTTGACAGTTACCAGCGTGATGACCAGCCTGTTGCTGCAAAATTCAGCGCTGGCAAATCTGCTGGGCGCGATGGTTTTGTATCAGGGCGGTCAATCTGTTTATTGGTTTACCCTTGCCGCCGCCGTGGCCATTGCCCTGAGGCACACCGCCCGCCGCCACAGTTGGGGCGCGATTCCTGAACTGCTGTTTGTTGCCAGTGCGTTTGTGATCACGCTGGCAGCTCATCAGCGCGGCATGATCGACAGACCCTACTTCATCGGCGACTTTGCGCTGATACGTGGCCTCGATCCTTCCACTATCCTGATGGGCATTGGTGTCGCCGCCGTGCTGGCACTGGCCATACTGCTGATGATGGAAAACCAGCACCGGCGCCTGCCCTACCACGCCGGCATTCTGGCGGCCGTGTGTTTCTCCTTGCTGTTTTTTGTGCCGTTCCTTGGCATGCCAACTCCGCAGCTGACCAATGATCTTGGCCTGACCGGCACCGAAGGCAGCGGTAGCAGCGCCAACAATGACAGTCCGTTCAGAGATGGCGAAAACAACGCCAGCGACCGCGAGGCGCCGGTTGCCGTGGTGTTGTTCCGGGATGACTACGAACCGGCGGGCGGCGCTTATTATTTCCGTGAATCAGCCTACTCCGAGTTCAACGGCACCTTGTTGTGGACAGCTGAAAATCCCGACCTTGACCAGGATCTGGTGTCGCAGTTCCCGTCCAGCCCGGTTGATGTCTCCGCCGAAGTGCCTGCCCCGGAGCTTCGCCGCCGCGTCACCACCACCATAGGCCTGCTCGCCCCGCATCGCAGCCCGTTCGGGCTGGATGCACCGGTGCGTTTTGAACCCGCACCCAACCCTAACAGCCTGCGTTTCAGACAAACCTATACTGTGGAGTCGCTGGTTCCTGAGTTTGATTTTCCGGATCTGGTCGGGCGCAAAGCCGGTTCCAGTGACTGGACATTACAGCAGTGGGCCGAGTATCTGGAAATGCCCGATGACCCGCGTTACGGTGAGTTTGCACGCCAGCTGACCGCAACGCTGCGTCACGAGTTTGCCGACGATCCTTATGCCAAGGCCATGGCCATCAAAGCCTGGCTAGATGAAAACGGCATCTACAGCCTGAAAAATGAACACGCTTATGCGGTTGATCCGGCGGCGTCTTTCCTGTTTGGTGACCTGACGGGGTACTGCGTGCACTTTGCCTACTCCGCCACTTACCTGTACCGCAGTCTGGGTATTCCGGCGCGGGTCGGCGTGGGATATTCAGTGCCGGCGGCCAATCGGGCCGGGGGTTCCGCACTGCTGATTCAGGCGGTGAACGGACATGCCTGGCCGGAGATTTATCTGCAGGATCTTGGCTGGGTGATTGTTGATCCGGCACCCCGTCAGACGCTGGTTGACATGAGTGTTGAACCGCAGGACTCCTTGCAGCAGATGCTCGGTGACATGTTGCGCGACGATGCCGCCTTTCAGGCATTTCTGGAGGATCAGGCTGGCACCTCAGCCATCAACTGGGCGCTGACTCTGCGATTATTGCTGGCCATGGCGCTGGCAGCGGTGTTACTGGCCTATGCCGTTCGTGTCTACCGGGCAAGCTGCCTGGGGTGGGCCGACGAAGGCACCCTGTATCGACTTGCCTATCGCGCAGCCCTGGACAGCCTGGCTGCTCACGGTATCCGTCGACGGCTTGGCGAAAGCCGCGAAGCCTTTGCCCGACGCGTCAGCAAAACACTGCCGGCTTTTCAGGCGCTGAGCACTTGGCATCTGTCTGCCGCGCCCGGATACGCCTTTGATCCGGCGCTGGCCCTGTCAGGCGCCGATACGGGCGCCCGTAATGTAAGCACGGGCATCAGCAGGCAACAATGGCTGGGGCAAACCGCTGCGCTGCGTCAGCAATTGAAGGCACAGCAGCACTGGTGGCAAAGCGCCCTGGCGATTGCGCACCCGTTACCCTGGCTGCTGAGCCGATAAGGCGCGTTTGCGGGTTTACCGATCTGTTTTCCTGACAATACTGACAACTAAAAATCTGGTTCGTGGAGTGATGAATGCAAGTCTTGGAAGTTGAAACTGTACACAGCGCCGATCTGGACCACACACTCGACCACACACTCGACCGCGCACGCGAAGTCATGGCACGGCTGACCAACGCCGTCAAAGCGCAGGTACTGGGGCGTGACGATGTGATCGAACTGGCGCTGATTGCGCTGATGTCGGACGGCCACGTGCTGTTGGAAGATTTTCCCGGTTCTGGCAAAACCACCCTCGCCAAGGCGCTGGGGGAAGCCATCACCGATGATCAGGCCGCCGACCACAAGCGCTCACCCGTGCCCATTGTCCCGTTCCGGCGCATTCAGTTTACCCCCGACCTGTTACCCTCCGATGTCACCGGCAGTGCGGTATTTGATGCCAGCACCAACAGCTTCCACTTCCGTCACGGCCCTATTTTTGCGCATGTGGTGCTGGCGGACGAGATCAACCGTACCTCCCCGAAAGTACAGGCCGCCATGCTGGAAGCCATGGGCGAAAAACAAGTCACCGTCGACAACCAGACCTATGCGCTGGACCCGCTGTTTTTTGTCATCGCCACGCAGAACCCGCTGGATCTGGTCGGCACCTACCCCCTGCCCACACCGCAGCTGGATCGTTTTCTGTTCAAGCTGCGCATGGTGCATGTTGAGCGCGATGCCGAACTGGAGGTACTCAATACCTGGCAGTCGCGTCGCGACAAAACCAGCACCCGAATTCACGTCGGGCGCACCGAAATCCTGCAGGCCCGTCATGCCATTGATGCCGGTGTCTACATCTCGTCAGCTATCAAAACCGCACTGGTGGATATTTCCAGAACCCTGCGCGCCGATGAACGTATCCTGCAAGGCAACTCAACCCGCAGTCTGGTGCTGATTCTGCCGGCGTTGCAGGTGCTGGCCGCGATGCGCGGGCGCAATTATGTGAATGCCGATGATCTGGAAACCCTGTTGCCGCCCGTCCTGACTCACCGGGTAGAGCTGGCACCCGGCTCAGCGGATTTTGCAAAAATCCTGCGGGATTGTATGCGTGTTCCCATGGAAACTCTGGCGCGCAGCACATTAAACCCCACAGCATGACGGTGCCCCTGTGATTAAACCACCACTGCTTGATGCTGCCCTTAGGACTGCCGCAGGCGCGCCATTAAGAACCACATTAAGAACCACACTGAGAACCGCGCTGCACACAGCTGTGAGCGCGGCCTTTGTGCTCAGCCTGAATGCAGGACTGCAGGTTCAGGTACAGGCACAGGATCTGGATGGCATCGACATGCCGTCCAGCCAGATCCTGTGTTTTGGTATGAACGGCATCACCGATCGCAGTGCGCTGGGCGTGTGTGATGCGCTGGCGCTGGGTGAGAATGTGCGGGCACGCGAACTGGCTCAACAATGGGTGAGTGAGCAACCTGAATCGCCTGCTGCACAGTTTGCCCTCGCAGAAGTGCTGTTCCGCGTTGAGGGCAATCTGCCGCGGGCGCTGTTTCACCTGAATGTTGCCGAATCTCTTATGCCCTATTCCAGCCTGGGCCGCGCCGTCGAGTCCGGTAATCTGGAGTGGCATTACCTCACGCTCAGCCAATTGTCCTATGCCCATCAGTTGATCGGAAATCAACTGGAGTCGCTGCGTTATCTGGAGCTGATCGGTGAATTTTATGGCCAGGATGTGGAGTCATTCCGCGGCTGGCCACTGATCAAACTTAAACAATACGATGAAGCCCGCGCCAGCGCCGAGCGAGTGCTGGCCAGCAGCGACAATGCCCGCGATCGCAGCCGCGCCTGGAACACGCTGTGCGCTGTGGAACTGGCGGATCTGCGCCCGAATGAATCGCTGCAGGCCTGCGAAAATGCCATGGGCGAGGACGAAAGCATTGCGCTGGCGGATGCTGAGGCCGACCTGGATACCGTGCATCTGCTCAATGCCTCGGAAGTGTCATTAAATCTGTTACGGTTTCAGGAGGCTGAGGACTATCTCAACCGCGCATCGCGGCAGATTGATCCGGAGAGTGTTGGCAATCCCTGGGTCTATAAACTTTACCTGTACATGAATCAGGCGCGCTATGACAGTGCCCGTGACGCCCTGGACCGCATGCTGGTGTGGCGCGACGCCCAGAGCCCGCTGGTCGGGGTCATGAATCGCGGTGATCACTTTCTGGTCAGTGCCATTTTCCTGCTGCTGGCAGGTTACCCCGACGATGCTGCCCGACTGACACAGGCGGCACTGAATCAGCCAGACCGCACTGGCTCCTATACCGCTGATGAAGCCCAAAAAGATTCGGTGGCGGCCTTGGTCAACAGTATGGCGCATCGACAGCGTTACGAGCGCCTGCGTGAGCGGGCGGCTCTGCAATCCTGGTGGTCCAGCGGACGCCTGCGTATCGAGGCACAGGCGGCACAATTCCAGTCCTGGCGGGCCGGCAGACTGGCAGCGTCACTGTTTGCCAACCAGGAAGTCCTGCAAAACCGCATGCGCCCGTACGCGCCGCTGGATGTGCATATCCCTGAATGGATTGAGTCCGGGTTAGTTGAACTGATGGGCGCGGGCGTGATGCAGAATCTGCTCAGCACCGCAGCCGCGCAGGGCGTGTTTGCGCTTAACGAAGGTTACTTTTTTGCTTACCAGACTGAGATTCTCGCTGTGCGCGGCAATCAAGCGCTGGTGCAGGACGCTGCAGAGCAGGCTTTGCGCCTGCTCCCGGCACAGGAAGTACTGCTGCGGGCGCGGGTTTCTCTGCGCCTGGCCAACGCGTTGTGGCGGGATAATCAGCACAGCGCCGCGCTGGAACATTTTGCCTACGCCTTGCGCCACGACCCGGGCCTGCCGCGCAGGACAGGCACTGCCATTCCAGTCAACTTCATGGCCAATGGCCGCGCAGATGCGTTTGTAGAGGACTTGCGCGCTTATCTGGACGACTCTCCGCGCCTGATCACCCATGCGCAGGGCCTGCCGCTGGAATTGCTGGCGGATGACTCTCAAACCCTATGCCTGCGCGACAGCAGCGGCGATGCCTTGTCCTGTATTCAGCTGGCAGCCGCTGAGTCCAGCGAGGAGGCAACCTCTGTTGAAAGCGCCGGGTTCACCGATGCACAGCGCCTGGTGCAACAGTTTCATGAAGGCACTTTCAGTCTGTCCTACGATATCAGCCGCACTCAACGGCTGGCACTGCTGGGCAACAGCGTCATCTTCAGCAATCAGGTCAACAACCCCACCGCAGATCAGACAACGCAGTGACAGCGTTGATGTCCGGATAACAGTCAGGAAGCTCTCAGTACAAATACTATGCACACTACTCCCCGTTCGCTTAGCCGCAGCATGATTTTATTGCTGGCGGCGGCCTCTGCACTGGGCCCCGTTGCCATGCAGATCATGTTGCCGGCCATCCCTATCGTACGGGAGAATTTTGGTATCAGTACGGGCACTGCGCAGCTGACCTTGAGTTTGTCGATGCTCTCCATCGCACTGGCAACGTTGATCTATGGTCCTTTGTCCGACCGCTTTGGCAGACGTCCAGTGATGTTAACCGGCATTTCCATCACCGTGCTGGGTTCGGGTCTGTGTATGCTGGCCGGTTCCATTGAATGGCTGATCGCCGGGCGCATTGTGCAGGCAGCCGGAGGCGCAGTGGGGCTGGTGCTGGCACGCGCGATTGTGCGTGACGTTTACGATGCGGCCGACGCCGCCGGCATTATTGCCACACTGGTGATGGTCATGGTGGTGATGCCCATGATCTCGCCACTGGTGGGTGGTGAACTGTTGGTGCGATATGACTGGCACTCAATTTTTTATCTGGTGGCTGTTGTCGCTTTGGTGATGCTGGTTGCCATGGTTAAATTTTTGCCAGAAACACTGTCCGGGCCAGTAGCCTTTACCGGCGTCGCCAGTATGCTGCGGGGATTCGCCAGTTTGTTCGGGTCACGGGTGTTCTCGGCCTACGCCTTTAATGTGGCGTTTATCTCGGTGGTCTTTTTTACCTTTATTTCAGCAGCGCCGGAAATCATGGTGTCAGTGTTGAAACGCCCGCCCAATGAATACGGATACTATTTTGTGATGGTACCGGCGGCATTTATGGTGGGTAATTATGTGGCGCGCAGCCTGTCAAAACGCATGGGCATTCTGCGCATGATTGCCATGGGATCAAAGCTCAGTATTGCGGGCATCGTGATCGCATTACTGCTGCATGCTGCCGGATTTATTCATCCACTGGCGTTGTTTATGCCAGTGGCACTGACCACCATCGGCAATGGCATTTCATTGCCGAATGCTCAGGCGGGTGCTATCAATGAATTTCCAAATATGGCCGGAAGCGCTTCAGGTCTGACCGGATTTCTGCAGATGGGTTTGTCAGCACTGGCTGCTCAATTGGTAGCACTGCTGTTCAACGGCACGGTCTATCCGATGCTGCTGTTGATGCTGGTGGCCTCGGTGATTTCACTGGCCAGTTTTATGCTGATCAACCAGCCTGAGGACCGGTGATACTGGTCATGATGGCGGTGATCAGCAGCACCACCACAGCCAGTCCGGTTTCAAAACGGATGCTGCGCGCCAGCTGATGATGCATCGTTGAGTTGCCGGCCATTTGCTCAGCTGCACCGCGCAGCCGCGGTACCCAGCGGAATTTATGCACGGCACCCAGCCCCATCATGGCCGTTACCAGCAGCACCTTTGCCGAAAACAGTTGTCCGTAAAGGGTGCTGAACAAGGTGCCAAAACCACCGGTCAACAGCCAGAACAGGCTGACGCCCGACATCAACATCACCGTCAGCATCACCCAGGCGTAACGACCGAATTGTCGCAGCATTTCCGCAAGTTGTTGTGTGTTTGATGTTTGTTCACTATCCGCAGCGATCGCCAGATAGAGCGGATACAGAGCACCTGCCCAGCATCCGATGGCTAATACGTGAAAGGCCACCAGTACCTGCGCCTGTATGCTGAGCGCACTGCTGTGGCCCTGAACGGACACCGACAGCATAAAACTGCCAGCTGCAGCCAATGCCATGACGATACAAAAGGCCTGGATACCCCGGTGATGCAGACCAACGCCGGGGAAGTTAAGGGGCATCAGACAGAACAGCGCCAGCATAAAACCGGCCAAACGCCAACGCAGAGCCGACCCGATCTTGGTATCAACGAGGATGCTGCCGATCAAGGGATCAAACATCCCGGCGATGCCGCGTTGATTGACAGAACCAACTTGCACGAAAAAATACAGACAGGTAGCGACCAGCCCGATTAACAGGGCCGGCATCATAAACCGGCGGGTGATCAGCAGCATCAGTGCGGGTTGCCGGCGACAGAGCATCAATACAAAGCTGCCGCCCATAGCCGCCAGCATGCCCAGATACACCATAACCTTGCTGAGTATGCCGGCCAGTTCCCACTCGTTCATGCTTGAACCGCGCTATTTAGAACAGATCAATGATGCTGATGCGGTGTTTCTTCAGAATTGCCTTGTGAATGCATCATCTGATGTGCTGGAGCGCCTTCTGCACTCACCGTAAAACCAAAGGTACCATTCACTGTGTGGCCATCGGCACCAATCACCGTCCAGTTAACGGTGTGAGCACCCATCATCATCACCGGGAGCTCGTAACTGAGCGTTTGTGTCGGCTCAGTAGACGGCGTGAATCCGAATTCGATCTGATGTGCGGCCCCATGAACCACAGTCAGACGCAATACGCGGACAGGCTCATTAAACGTTAATTCCAGCTTTTCTGGCGCGGTAACAGTGGCCTTATCGCCAGGCATTGACGAACTCAGAACGCTGTGGGCCAGCGCCGTCGCGGAAAAGGCAGCTGCCACAACAGCAACACCACATGTCAACAGCATTGATTTAAACCAGGAATTCAATCTCATTTTTTACTCCCTTCACATAATGGATCCCGTGACAGTCTACCCGATCAGATTCCTGTTTACAGTAACCAAGGTGCGACAGATCGTCGCAGGCAGCGGTGAATTAGCCGGCAATCCTTGCTGAAACTCGGCAACTACTCGGCTACAATACCGGCGCTCCACTGCTGAGGCGACAAGTCTTTGGTTGAACTGGAGTGACGTGAACGACCCCTTTAATGCAGCGGCTGAACAAAAACATAACAGGCAGTCAGGATGAGCGATAAGTTACTGGACGGATACAAACGTTTCAAAGCGGGCTACTTTGCTGAAAATCGCGACAAAATCCGCGAACTGGCACGCAACCAAAAACCCTCCTACGTACTGATCACCTGCTGCGATGCACGCCTGGAACCCTCACTGATTTTTGATACCGAACCCGGCGAACTGTTTGTGATCCGCAACGTTGCCAATCTGGTGCCACCCTACGAAACCGGAGGTTCTTACCACGGCACCAGTGCGGCGCTCGAATTTGCCATTACCGTGCTGGAAGTACCTGAAATTCTGGTTCTGGGCCATTCCCGCTGTGGCGGTATCCGCGCTCTGGTGACGGATCAAAACACCTTGGCGCCAGATTCCTTTATTGCGCGCTGGATGTCGATTGTTGCGCCGATTGCACAACTGGCAGATACCAACAACCTGGATGACATAAAAACCTTTAACCGCTGTGAACAGGCCGCAGTCGGCTTCTCACTGCGCAACCTGATGAGTTATCCGTGGATTGCCAGCCGCGTTGAGGATGGCACCTTGAAATTAAAAGGCTGGCATTACAACATCTACACCGGCGCCCTGAAACAGATTCATGACCAGGACACCATTTCTACGATTGTGGATGACGATGTGCAAAATTAGCTGAGCGACGAGCGGAAATGCGCTCGCTGATCTTGCCACGCAGCGTATAGGCCGCCACGTAAACCACCGGAATCAGCACCAGCGTGATCAGCGTCGACGCCAGCAAACCACCAATCACCACCCGCCCCAGCGATGCCTGCATCTCTGCTCCGACCCCGATACCCAGCGCCAACGGCATCAATCCCAGCACAGTGGTCAGTGTGGTCATCAGAATGGGCCGCAGCCGCAATTTTCCAGCGTTGATCACCGCTGGCACCAGATCCAACCCCTCGTCGCGGCGCATCATGTTGATGTAGTCCACCAGCAGAATGGCATTGTTGACCACAATACCAATGAGCATGATAAGCCCCATAAAACTCTGCATGTTCAGTGTGGTGCCGGTGGCCAGCAACATGGGCACCACGCCCACAATTGCCAGCGGCACGGACAACATCACAATCAGCGGGTCAAGATAACGCTCAAACTGCGCCGCCATCACCATATAAATCAACACCAGCGCCATCACAATGGCCATCACAAAATCGCGCTGAGCTCTCTGTTGCTCCTCGTATTGGCCGCCATACACCAGAGAAAAACCATCCGGCAGTGGCATCAATGCCAGATCGGCACGGATTCTGTCCACGGCATCCCCCAGCGCCACACCACTTTGCAGATTGGCATTAATAAAGGTGACGCGTTGCCCGTCGATGCGGCGAATATCCGTCGGACCGCGGTCATAACTGCTGGTCACCAAAGACGACAACGGCACCACCTGTCCGTTTGAGGCACGGATAGAAATATTGTCGATGTCCTGCACGTTCAGTCGATCTTCCTGACGCAGGCGCACCACAATATCAATTTCCTCTCCGCGGTCGCGGAAAACACCGGCCCGTGATCCGCCAATACTGGCCTGCACGGCGCGGCTGACATCCGCAACGCTGATACCCAGACTAGCCATTCGCTCGCGGTCAAAACGGATATTCTGTTCAGGTCGTCCCTCAAGACGACTCAAGTTGACGTCGGCGATGCCGGGAATTAACTCAACACGCTGCTGCACAGCCTGCGCAACTTCCACGGCCTGATCCAGATCGTAGCCGCGAAGCTCAATCTGCACGGCATCGTCACCACCGCTGGAACCCATCATGCGGGCCATAAATCCCATGCCCGACTGTGCCCGTACCTGCACACGCACGCCGGGAATCGCCTGCTGAACCCGCGCTCTCAAAAAATCTGCCAGCGCATCGGCGTTCATACTTCGCTCACCTTGTGGTACCAGTTGAATCTCGATTTCAGCACTGCCATTGGAGACATCACGCAAGTAATGCAGCACATCCTGAGGAGGGAGAATAGCCTGCACCACCGTGTCCATTTCCATCAGGTAAGAGTGCAGGATGGCAATATTGGTGCCCTGATCCATGCTCATGCGAATACGGATGCTGTCGGCCTGCGCCTGCGGACTGAGTTCATACGACAGATAACGCGTACCAAACAACGCCGCACCCAACAAGGCTATGGTACTGGCCACCACTACCACACGATGGCCAAGCGCCCACACCAGAATGCCTTCATAACGTTTTTCCATGGCCTCTAGTACGCGTTCGTTGCCTGGCAAAGGGCCGGCACGTTCACCATCAGGCACCACGGTCAAAAAGCGGCTGGCCAGCATGGGCACCAGGGTCAGCGCCACAAACAATGAACAAATCAGCGAAAAGGCAACCACCAGCGCCAATTCCTGATACATGGCGCCGGTAGTGGTCTGCATAAACAGCACCGGCAGGAAAATCACTAGCGTGGTCAGCGTGGATGCAATCACCGCCCCGGTGACCTGGCGTGTGCCCTCGGCAGCGGCATGCATTTTTGATGCGCCACCTTTTCGCAAGCGCACAATGTTTTCGATCACCACAATGGCGTTGTCGACAATCATGCCCACACCCAGTGCCAGCCCGCCAAAACTCATCTGGTTCAGCGTCAAGCCACCAAAATACAACAGGCCAAAGGTCGAAATAATCGCGATGGGAATCGCAACAGAGATCACCAGCGTGATCGAGCCGTTACGGAAAAACGCCAGTAAAACAATCACCGTCAGCATGCCACCCCACAGCGCGGAGTTGCGCACGCTGTCAATAGACTGTTGGATAAACTGGCTTTGATCCTGAATCACAATCATGTTGATATCCGGCCGCTCGCGGGAGATGCGCTCGGCTTCCGCGCGAATCTCTTGGGCAACTTCCACCGTGTTGGCACCGGATTGTTTGCGGATACCCAGTCGGAGCATCGGCGTTTCGTTGATTTCCACAAAGCGTCCGATATCTCGCCTGTCCAGCGACACCTCGGCCAGATCTCCCACACGAACGGGCACCCCGTTCACATTGCGGATCACCGTGTCGCGCACTTCCTGAACGTTGTCGTACTCACCGCGGGAGCGCACATACAGATCACTGAGGCCGCGCTGCACATTACCGCCTGGCAAAGTGGAATTTTCGCGGCTAATCGCGCTGCTGATGTCGTTCATGGTCAGCCCGCTGGCCAGCAGTCGGTCGCGGCTGACTTCCACGCGGATTTCGCGGTTGATGCCGCCCCAGATATCAATCGCGCCAACCCCGGGGATCTGCTCAAAACGACGCGCCAGATCGCGCTCAAGGATGCGTGTCAGTTCCATCATGTCGAGGGTGGACTGCGCTCCGATCACCACAATCGGCTGGTCGTCCGGATTAAAACGGTTGATCCGCGGGGAATCGGCTTCATCGGGCAAGGAGCGTCGTACACGATCCAGCGCCTCGCGCACATCATTGCTGATCAGATCGATATCCACACCCTGCGCAAAGCGCAGCGATACCGACGCACTGCCTTCGCGTGAGAACGACGTCATACGTTCAACATCAGGCACAATCGACAGCGCATTTTCCAGCGGCTCCGTAATCAGCATCTCGATTTCTTCGGGGCCGACGTTGGGATAACTGACCTGCACCGACAACTCGGGCATCTCAATGGCCGGCAGCAGATCCACGGGTAAAAACCGGAAGGACAAGGTGCCCAAGGTGATAATAATCAGGAACACCATGGTGGTGGCGACGGGTCGTCTGATCGAGGTGGTGGTTAAGGCCATGGTGCTGATTCTCGTGTGGATGCCGAATAAAAGGTCACTGACGGTGTCAGTGTTCAGCTTTCTGCAACGGGCGCACGCTGCTCGCGGGCGCGGTCAATAATCTCAAACAGGTCGCGGCTTTGTTTACGCTGCATGTCCATCATGCGCTGCCATTCCATCAGCCGTGCCCGTGCCGCGGTGGTGTTGCCCACCAGCAGGTTCTGACCCACCGTCACTACCCAGTCGCCTTCATTAATGCCACGTACACCGGTGGCCATACGACCGCTGGCGACAACAGAAACCGGCACAAAACTCACCGGCAGCTCCGGCGTCAATGCCGGCGCGCCGTCCACTTCTGCCACTGGCCGGTATTCATTGCCTGGTGGTGGCTGCAACACAAACACCCCTTCAATACCGGTGCGCGGATGGCGATAAATGGCGCTGTTGGGAATTAACACGGCTTCTTCAGACTGGCCGTAAAGTACATCAACGGTCACAAACATGCCGGGGCGCATGATGTTGTCCAAATTGGCGACATCAATGTAGGCCTGGGTGCGCAGCGTATTGCTGTCCAGAAAGGGTGACAGGCGGGCGATCTGCCCGGAAATCTGCAGGTCAGGCCAGCTCTCGGAATACAGATTTACCGGCATGCCCTGCCTGATGTAGGTGAGGTTGCGCTCGGTGAGCAGAATCTCAACCTGCATCTGCGAGAGGTCTCCGATCAGAAACAACTGCGAACTGGGGCCGGCAATCTGACCACGCTCTGCATTTCGCAAACCGATGGTGCCGCTGGTTGGCGCACGCACGATGGTGCGGTCCAGCTCCATTTGCCGCTCCTGCAACTGCGATTCGGATTGACGCAACTGTGCCTGTCGCAGATCCAGATCAGCCTGGGCAACAGCGACCTGAGCGCGGATGGTTTCCAGTGCCGACTCGGTTTCCAGTTGCCGGGCCCGTAATTCTTCAACGCGGCGCAGCTGATTGCTCAGCACTTGAAAATTGGCTTCTGCCTGCCGGTTCTGCGCGCGGGTGATCTCCAGCGCGGAGCTTGCCTGCTGAACCCGCTCGCGGTATTCGGTATCGCGTATCTGCACCAGTGGGTCGCCGGCATTCACAAATTGACCGTTATCGGCAAAAATCTCTATGATCGGCCCGCTGACTTCGGGGTAGATCACCGTTTGGTTGCGCGCAGTCACCTGGCCGGTGAGGCGCTCTTCCAACGGTAATCCACCCAGCTGTGCGGCCACTACTTCAACGGCCGGGATCACGGCCTGGCCTCCGCCGAAGCCGCCTCCTCCACCAAAGCCGCTGCCGCCAAAACCGCCTGGACCAAAACCACCCGGCCCGCCGGGACCACCACGCTGGGCTGCTTGCTGCGGTGCTTGCTGAGGAGTTTGCTGAGGAGTTTGCTGGCCTGCCTGCTGACCGGCAGCCGATCCGCCAGGTGTGCCCGGGGGTTGAATATCAGGAGGCGTTTCAGTATCGCCGCTGCAGGCTGCCAGCATCAGGAATACAGACGTCAGGCCAAGACGCCTGACCTGGATAAACAACCGGCGCCGGCCGGGATGAATCAGATTGCTCATGTTATGTGTCTCGTGACTATGCGCTTTGATGTCATACGTTAATACTACGTGATTCCGTCACTGCAATTGTAGCTAAGCCATGCAAATCCCATGGATTCATCGCGCTATTACGCACGTTCGTGGCAAATTGTGACAAGACGTTTCAGCGACTATAAAAAAGACAGATTTACGACAGATTTCATTTGCTTGGCATCAGAGTGCATGTGGTTTACCTTAGCGCCGCGGATGGACTGAATTTTTTTGAAACAGATTAGGATTTTTTATGAGTGGTTGGGACAATGCAATGACTGGCAAGCCTGGCACAGGCGCCGTTAATTCTCACAGTTTTGGGGGCGCGGTCAGCTTTTTCCGCACGCCTTTTGCACGCGATCTGAGCGGCATCGATGTGGCGGTCATGGGAATACCCTTTGATATCGCCGTCACCAATCGTTCCGGGGCTCGTCTTGGCCCGCGCGCGATCCGTAACGCCTCCATGTCGCTGGCCTGGGAGCGTCCCTGGCCGTGGAAAACCGATCCCTTGCAGGCACTGAAGGTGGTCGATTATGGCGATTGTGAAAATACCATGGGCGGCGGTCTGACCAGTGTGCGGCATATTGAGCAGGGCATTTCTGATGTACTGGATGCCGGCTGCGCAACGCTGCTGCTCGGTGGCGATCACTTCATCACTTATCCCAGCTTGTGTGCGCACTTCAAAAAACATGGTCCCATCAGCCTGATTCACTTTGATGCGCATACCGACACCTGGCCAAGTTCGGGTGAAGGTATCAATCACGGCACCATGTTTTACAAGGCTGCCAAAGAAGGCATTGTTGTGCCGGAGCGCTCGATTCAGATTGGTATTCGCACCACCAATGACGACACCCTGGGCTACGAAATTGCCTCCGCCATTGATGTACATGAAAACAGCACTAATTCGATTGTTCAACGTATAAGAAATCGCGTTGGCGACTCGCCCGCCTACATCACCTTTGATATTGATTGCCTCGACCCGGCATTTGCGCCCGGTACCGGCACTCCGGTACCCGGTGGCCTATCGTCTTTTCAGGCACTGAGCATTATCCGCGGCCTGGTGGGCATCAACCTGATCGGCATGGATGTGGTGGAAGTTGCCCCTGCCTATGATCACGCAGAACTGACTGCGTTGGCTGGCGCACAGATCGGCATCGAGCTGTTGGCGCTTTATGCTGAATGCCGCGCCGCTAGGGCTTAACTGTTTCGTTTGAGTGTGGGGGACGGAGAGATCATTTTTTGATCTCTCCGTCCCCATGGGAGATAAGGAAAACTGATGACAGATTTAAATGCAAACACCGCTGATCAATGGACGATTGAGGATGCCAAGGAGCTTTACGCGCTGGAGACCTGGGGCGACGGCTTTTTCAGCATCAACAGCAAGGGGCATGTCAGTGTAAAGCCCATCGAAGGCGCGGATATCAGCGTTGACCTGATGGACGTGATTGATGAAGCGCTACAGGACGGCTCGACGCTGCCACTGCTGGTACGTTTTCAGGACATCATCAGCTCACGGGTCAAAAAGCTGAACCGTAAATTCCGCGATGCCATTGAAGCGGCTGAGTATCAGGGCAGATACCGCAGTATTTTTCCCATCAAGGTTAACCAGCTGCAGGAAGTGGTGGTTGAGGTGATGGACGCCGGTAAAGAATTTGATATCGGACTGGAGTGTGGCTCCAAAGCCGAGCTGATGGCTGCACTGCCGATGATTGGCACCGATACGCTGCTGTTATGCAACGGGGTGAAAGATCACGTTATGTTGAGCATGATGCTCAACGGCCAGCAGCTCGGGCAACAGGTCATTCCCATTATTGAGAAATATTCGGAATTTGATCAGCTGATGATTCTGGCTGAACAGCGCCAGCAGATTCCGCGACTGGGCGTGCGCGTCAAATTAAATACACGTGGCGCCGGCCGCTGGTTTGAGTCAGGCGGCTCGCGTTCCAAATTTGGCCTGACGATACCAGAGCTGGTGCGCCTGGTCAGTGAACTGGAAAAGAAGCAGATGCAAAGTTCGCTGGAGCTTCTGCATTTCCATCTGGGCAGTCAGATCTCTGATATTCAGGTACTGCGCGCCGCGGTCAAGGAGATCACGCAGATTTATGCCGAACTGATCACCCGTGGTGTACCGGTCAAGTTTCTGGATGTCGGCGGCGGCTTGGGAGTTAACTACGGCGGCGACTACGACAACCCGGAATCCTCAATCAACTATGGTTTGCGCGAGTATGCCAACGTTGTGGTGTACGCAGTGCAGGAAATCTGCAACGAGCGCGGGGTGCCCTGCCCCACACTGTTGTCGGAAAGTGGTCGCGCGCTGACCGCTCATCACTCCATGCTGGTGGTGCCGGTGCTGGGTGTTCACCGCCCGGACAGCCCGCCGGTTAACGACTTGCCCCCTGACTCGCCGTCAGTAGTGATTCGCATGGAAACCTCATATGAGGAAGCCTGTGCCACAAAGGTCACCGGCATTTTGCTGGAGTGTTATCACGACGCCCAGGAAGCGCGCCAGGAAGCTGAGCAAATGGCCAGACTGGGATACCTGACCCTTGATCAGATGGCGCATACTGAAAGCATGTACTGGAGTACTTGCCGCGAGGTGCTGCGCAAACTGACCGCCGCTGAACTGACGCCTCCCCCGAATGAACAATTGGAACTTGAAGAGCAGCTAACCGATTTGTATTTGTGTGACTTCTCGGTGTTCCATTCCATTATCGACCATTGGGCGATTGAACAGGTATTCCCGGTATTGCCCCTGCACAAGCATGACCAGCGCCCCGAACGCCGTGCCCAGGTGGTTGACCTGACCTGTGACTCTGATGGCAAAATAGATCAATACGTGGTTGGCAGTGGCAACACCAACTGGCTTCCGCTGCATACTCACCATCACGGCGAGCCCTACTATATCGGCATTTTTCTGGTGGGCGCTTATCAGGAGATTCTTGGTGACGCACACAATCTGCTGGGACGCGTTGACGAAGTTCACGTGTATGCGCGTGAAGACGAAACCGGCAACTTCTGGATAGAGGAAACTCTCAAAGGCATCAGCATCAAAGAAATGTTAAATCAGGTGCAGTATTTCCCCAACGACCTGGACCGGCGGATGACCGAATTGGTGCGTAAACAGATCAATGCTGGTGTCATCAAACCCGCGGAAGGCTCGCGCATTCTGAATAATTACACCAAACGATTGGAAGAAAGCACCTACTGCACAACAGACGTTGTGCAGTAATTCACAGGGATTAACGCAACTGTTTTACACACAAAAAGAGGAAAAAAATATGTTCAGTCACATCATGCTTGGCGCCGATGACATGGAAAAATCCAAGGCATTTTATGATGCGGTGCTTGGCGCACTGGGTTGCCCACCCGGTTTTATCGACGATAAGGGCCGCTGCTTTTATCGCACCAAAACCGGCATTTTTGCACTCAGCAAACCCCTTGATGGTGAACCGGCCAGCCATGGTAACGGCAGCACCATAGGCTTCAGTGCTGACACCCCGGAAGCAGCAGACGCATGGCATGCCGCCGGTATTGCCAACGGTGGTATCACTTGTGAAGATCCTCCCGGTGTGCGCGCCGGCGCGCACGGCACATTGTATCTGGCCTACCTGCGCGACCCGTCAGGCAACAAAATTTGTGCCTTGCACCGGATGCCATGAAAAAAGAATGCCCTGATACATCACCGAAGTGATCGTTTGCGCATGCGCGGCGCAGGCTGTTAACACCATCAGCTCCGGCGAGTGGATCTGGTGCAGCCTGCGTGAACATATGCAGTTGCTGATTGGTATCGCGCCTGCGCAGGTCAAAAAGTTGCTGCAGACACCATGGCATCGCTGTGCGTTATTGCGCTAACTGTTAGCGATATGCGCCTATACTCCATCACCAGATCATGAACAATCTTTAGATATATTAAGAATATAGAGAATGGCTTGAATTTTGCTGTTCGTTAAACCGGTGGTTTAACTGTAAAAGGAACTCATAACAATGCTTGCAATCAAAGGCCTGTCCAAAACCTATAAAAACGGCGTACGCGCCCTCAACAACATCACACTGGACATTCCCACCGGTATGTTCGGACTGCTGGGACCCAATGGCGCCGGCAAATCATCATTGATGCGCACGCTGGCCAGTTTGCAGGAAGCCGACAGTGGCTCGGCCTTTCTGGACGACATCAATATCCTTGAAGACAAAGACAGTCTGCGCAAAGTCCTCGGATATCTGCCACAGGATTTTGGCAGTTATCCCAAAATGACACCGCTGGATATGTTGGACCATTTTGCCATTCTCAAAGGTGTCAGCAATCGCTCTGAACGCCGCGAGATGGTAGACAGCCTGCTGCACAAAACCAATTTGTACGATGTGCGCAAAAAAGCCATCGATACTTTTTCGGGTGGCATGAAACAACGCTTTGGCATCGCGCAAGCACTGATAGGCAACCCCAGACTTATTATTGTGGACGAACCAACTGCCGGCCTTGACCCCTCTGAGCGTAACCGCTTTCATAATCTGCTGGCAGAAATCGGTGAAAATATTGTGGTGATTCTGTCCACTCACA
>CAMBPO010000024.1 GCA_945869725.1 Klebsiella pneumoniae | reverse complement strand
GTTGATAACACCAGATGCCCGGTTAACGACGCCTGCACGGCGATGGCTGCGGTCTCCTGATCGCGGATCTCACCCACCATCACCACGTCCGGATCCTGACGCAGCACCGCACGTAATCCGCGCGCAAAACTCATGTCGACTTTGGTATTCACCTGCGTCTGCCCGATACCCGGCAACTGGTATTCCACCGGATCTTCGATGGTCAGAATGTTTCGCTCACGACTGTTGATGTGCTGCAGACCCGCATACAGGGTGGTGGTTTTTCCGGAACCGGTGGGGCCCGTCACCAGAATAATGCCGTGGGGTTTGCGCAAGGCATTTTGCAGTGCGCTGAGCATCATCGGGGGCAAATCCAACTGCTCAAGCTGCAACTGCCCGGCAGCCTGATCCAGCAGTCGCAACACCACGCGCTCACCAAAACTTGACGGTATCGTGGACATTCGAATATCCACCGCATGTCCTGCGAGGCGCACACTGATACGGCCATCCTGCGGCAAGCGCTTCTCAGCAATATCCAGACGCGCCATCACCTTTAAGCGTGATACCAGCACCGGACCCAGCTCCGCTTTCGGCGCCAGCACATCGCGCAGCACACCATCCACCCGAAAGCGCACGGATACTTTGCGCTCGTAGGGTTCGATGTGAATATCCGAAGCCTTTTCGCGCACAGCCTGGGATAACAGCGCATTGATCAGCCGGATCACCGGCGCATTTTCCGCACCGGACAATAAATCACTGTGTTGGGGAATCTCGTCGACCAGCGCATCCAGATCAAAATCATCATCCAGATCTTCAGCAGCGCGTTGCGCGGCATCGGCGCCACTTTGATACAAACGGGTGAGGTTTTGCTGGAAAGTCGCCTGATCAGTGAGTTGCCAGTGCAAACCAGCGCCCAATACACGCCGCAGCTCAAGCAATACTGGCAGCGTCGGGTTCTGCCGGCAGCTCAGCGATTCACCATCCCAGAGCACACCGTGCTGCTGGGCAAATTCAAACGGCAACAGGCGACTCTGGTTTTGCGGGCTGCTCATGGCGTCAGGCTCACGGTTCACTCAGATTGGCGCTGTCATCCTCAGCAGCCGTCTGGCCAGATACGGTGTTTTCCCACTCAGGCAATACCGGCATATCATCAGACTCGAACAACCAACCGCTGAGCGGCGTCTGTTGTAATTGCTGCTCACGAATCAGCTGATATTTCTCCGCCGTCGCGCCGCGTAACGCGTCATCGTCACGCAAAATGGTGGGGCGGATAAACACCAGCAAGTTGGTTTTTTGCACGCTGCTGGTCTGCGAGCGGAACAGACGGCCGATGCCCGGCACGCTGCCCAGCAAGGGCACACGCTGCTCGGTTTGAATGACGTTGTCTCGAATCAGGCCACCCAGCACTACGGTTTCACCGTCAGCAACCGTCACCCGTGTTTCAATTTTGCGTTCATTGGTAATCAGATCCACCGCGCCGGCTTTGGGGGAGATGCTGGAAATTTCCTGACTGATGTCCAGCGCCACACGATCACCACGGTTGACATGCGGGGTGACACGCAAGGTGGTGCCGACGTTCTGACGATTGATGGTCTGAAAGGGATTCTGCACACTGCCGGAGCCGCCGGTGTTGGTAAACGAACCGGTGACAAATGGCACACTTTCTCCCACCGTGATCACCGCCTCGCTGTTATCGGTGGTGAGAATGTTCGGTGTGGACAAAATATTCGCACCACTGTTGGCCTGCAGCAGATCAATCAGCGCCAGCAGATCCGTACTGCCACCCAAGCGACCGACGCCTATGCTTTGTCCGGCAATACCGGCAAGCCCGGCCGCCAGCCCTGTCAAGGCATCTCGCCTGTCCTCTGCCAACGCACCTTCGGTCACCAGCCCCAGTTGCTGCAGATTATTGCCGGCATCAAAGCTGCTGGCAAAACCACCACTGTCATCGCGGAATAGCCACTGTATGCCGAGGTTCTGACCAACGTCATCGTTGATCTCAACAATAATCGCTTCGACCAGTACCTGCGCGCGCTGAATATCCAGCCGCTGCACCACGTCCATCAGCGAATCGATCACATCAAGATCAGCGGTGATGATCAACGCATTGTTATCGGCATCGGCCTGAATGCTGGCTTGGCGGGGCTGCGTCGTCTGTTCTTCGCCCGAGGGCAGACCAAAACGGTCACGCACCACGGCGCTGAGCACCTCCGCGACACGCGCGGCATTGGCATACTCCAGATACACAACACGGGTATTGCCGTCCTGCTCACGCGGCTGATCCAGCAAGGTGACCAGCTCACGAATGTGCGTGCGTTGACGCTGACCGCCCGTCACCAATACTGAATTTGTGCGCTCATCGGCACTGATCAGCAGACGGGCACTGATGGGTTCTTCTTCGGTGGGCGCGTTTTCTTCCTGCAAATCTTGCAGCAGTGTCACCATGTCGCGTGCGCTGGCAAACTGCAGACGGATGATGTCAGTTTCCGGGATGGAGCTCTGATCAATACGCTGCAGGATTTGCCGGATGCGTTCCACATTCGCCACGGTATCCACCAGCACAATCATGTTGCCAGCCGGATAGGCCGACATCTGACCGGTGCTTTGTGACACCAGCGGACGCAGCACCGGCAACACCTGCGATACCGAGACGTTCTCCAGCTGGAACGCTTCGGTCACGTACAGGCTGCTGTCGTTGGCACTGAAGTCGGCAAACGGCAAGGGCGCGGCGCGCGCATCCTGTGTTGGCAGAATGCTGACCATGTTGTTGCCGGTTTCTACCGCGGTAAAGCCGTTTAGATCGAGGGCGCGCAGGAAAATCTGGTAATACCCTTCGGCATCAACAGCCTCATTGCTCATCACTGTCATCTGACCACGCACGCGTGGATCAATGATCATGGTTTTGCCGGTCACGTCCTGCACTGCGCGGATCACTTCCAGAATATCGCTGTCGCGAAAATTGGGTGTCCAGGTCACTGCTTGAGCAAAAGCCTCAGCAGCCACCAACATCATTAAGATCGAAGCGATCACCCGGCTCAGCAGTTTCCTGATGTTGCCAACGGTTGTGCGGGTTGTTGCGCCAACGGTCGTACAGGTTGTTGTACTGACGGCAGCGCGGGCGGATGTGTGCAGGGCTGTATGGGCGTTTGTGGAGAAGATCATGCGGAAAGTCATTGGCTGTCCTTTCTGTCAGCCGGTTCTGACTGATTCTGTTCAAGGTCAATGTGCGTATGACAATGGTATGACTCACATGTGACAGTGATGTGACTGGGATATTACAGATCGGTGACAGCCGCTGGAGCGCTTGTCGCGGCCGCGGTGGCTGCTACCACTGCGCCCTGTCAATCTGCACATTTACCTGCTGCTCATCACGGACGATCTGCAAGGCCACTGTTGGTGAGTCGGACATCTGCTGAAGCAATTGCGGTAACTGTGCGGCATCTTGCAGAGGGTTGCCGTTGACGCCAGTAATCAGATCACCCTGTTGCAGGCCCACTGCGCTAAGAAAATCCTGGCGACTGCCGTGACGGATCTGTAAGCCACGTAAAGCGCCTGCCTGCGGGCTGTCGGCAGGCTCCACCACCGGCAGAATACGCACCAGATCAGTAAACGCCTTGCCGGCGAATTGACCAGGCGCGGCAGGTGCATTGCCGCTGGCAGGTGTCGTGTTTGCTGCCGGCGCTGTGACTTCCGTCAGCGCTGACAGTGACTGACTGCCTGACAGGGCGTTTTCAGATGGCGCTTCATCCATGCGCAGGGTCTCGATACGACCATTGTTGTCGAGCAGCACATAGCGCTCATACACCGCCTGCAACACAACATCGCCGGGCATGTCTGCAATGCTGTCGCCCGGTTTGTAACCTTGCTGCGCCTCGCCACTGCCGATGATGGCCCTTGACTGTGCTGCAACACTACTGAGCACCACGCCTTGCAGTGTCAGCGACAACCGGGTTTGTTCGGCGCTCACTTCAACATCAGAATCCGCAGCCACAACCGCACGCTGGCCTTGCGTCTCCAACACAAATACCGACTGCAAACGCTGCAGATCAACAGTGTCAACCCTGCGCTTGTCTGCAACGGAGGGGTTGCTGGCAACCAGTGATTCTGTCGCAGACACATTCACGTCCGTTGCCAGCACATGCCAGACAAGACCGGCGACATACGTTGCAGACCACACCAGAACACCTGCTGTTGCCAGCAGGCTGGTGATCTTTACCACGGCCATCGGTCTGATGTTCAGAACTTCCACTGCAGATCTACACGCACACGAGTGCCACTGTCGACTTCAATGATTTTTACGCCGCCCTGCTCGAACTCTCGGTCTTCATCCAGCAGATTCTGCGTACGCAGACGCACCGTAATGCGCTCGGTCGGGAAGAAAGAATAGGTCAGATCCAGCGAATGGAACGGACTTTCAAAGGCATCAGGAGAAGGCAGACGTCCGCCGTAGAATATGCGCTCGCCAAACACGTTATACAGCAGCGACGCCGAGTGTTTGCCGTTGTCGGAGTCATAACCCAGCTGAGTATTCACAACCGTTTCAGAATGGCCGGTCAAGCGACGCTTCAGACTGGTTTGTGAGGCCGCTTCGTTGAAGCTGATTTCGGAATCACTGAATACCACGTTGCCACTCAGGAAAAATCCACGACCGATGTTTTTTAAGCCTTCGAACTCGATGCCGTAGATTTCACCCGCCAGCGCGTTTTCAAAGCTCAGCAGACGTCCATCTTGCGGCCCAGGGCGCTGCACCCGTTCTATCGGGTTGCTGATGTCTTTGTGGAACAAGGACACGGTCAGGTTGTCGCCGTTGTCAAAAAACAGCTCAGTGCGCAGATCAACGTGATCAATCTCGGAGAACTTCAGGTTCGGGTTACCCTGAACACGGTCATTGAGTTCAGGATCAATAAACTGCACGTCAGCAAACTCACGCAGATCAGGGCGCACAACTGTTTTTCCGTAACCCAGTCTGACCTGGAAGTTATCCGTGCCAAACAAACCATCGCGCATGTAAGTCAACGCGGCGGCCGGGTAAAAGTCGTCTTCACGCAGGGCAAAGTTCTGATCAGGCTGGTTCATCTGAGCAATCACAGCTCTGAGCGAATCACCGGTGTAGTCCAACAGGTTCAGTGGCATCACGCCCCTGGAGAAATCCTCCCAACGCACACCCGCGGTGGCACGCCAGTTATCCCTAAAAAACGCATCCACTGAACCGAAGGCTGCCGCTTTGGTTTCACCCGCGATGTAACTCTCGGTGCCGAAGTTAGAGCCCATGTTCACGAAGAATCCGTTATTCAGGTCTTGCAGATTACGGTCGCTAAACACGGCTGATGGCACGCCATCGCGTGCAAACGCACCCATCACGATGTTGGCCGTGTAACCGTAGTATTCGCGCGCCTTGCGGCTGCGGTTGTAACCACCACTGACCGTGCCGTTGGTGAACCCCAGATCAAACTGCGCATCCACCTGATACCCCATGCTCTCAACGGTATCTTCAAGGTCAAGGAAGGAGAACTGCGCGGACGACCCGGTGTTGACCTGCGTCAGCAGCACTGCATTGGTCGCCGGATTCAGCAGATTGGTGCCCTGAACGGATGTGGCGTTCGGCACGTTGGTGCTGGCTCTGGCATCCGAATAAAACCAGTTCACATCAACGCTGGTGATTGCATCGAGCACGCCGGGCATATTGATGCGATCAAGGTCATACGCTTCAAACCGATGCTCACCGGTCAATTGATGCACCTCCAGTTCACGCTTCTCCAGACGCGTCTCGTTCGAACGACGCTGACGTCCGCCTGATTGCTGGAAATCCGGGTTAAAACTTAACACGATGGATGACAGGTCCTCGTCATCCTGCAGCACGTAACTGTTGGTGCCGATGGTGTGTCTGCCCTGCCAGGTCGCGCTGAGGTTAACCGCGCCGGTCAGACTGTCATTGGTAAAAGTACGCTGGATATCACTGAATGATTCTTCAGGATTTGAAAATGAGCGTTCAAACTGATCCGCATTGCGTGATGACTCACCAATGCTGACGCTGGCAAGTGCGCCTACAGACAGATCATCAGACAGATCCCAGGCATTTCCCAGTGTGGTCGAAAAATTAGTGTCCGGCTTCAAGGATTGCTCGGTTTCAATGCCGATATCGCGATTCAGCGAACGCATCAGATCACGATTGATGCGGATACCGCTGGCCGCCTGCGCAGCTGTGGGTGTGCCCACGCCCGGAAACTCAAAGCGGGTGATGTTGGATGGACTGATATCACCTTGGTATTTGTTGATGGCATCCATGATGGATGATGGCAAACCGCCCTGATCTCCCAGATTACGCAATCCCTTGTCCGCGCTTTCAGAATCCCAGCCCGTGCCAACGGACACGTCAAATACCAGGTCATCCGGAGTTCCACGGGTACGGATATCGACGTTACCGCCACCAAACGCTGCTGGCTGATCCGCTGAATAGGCTTTGTGAATTTTGACCGACTCTAGGATGGATGCCGGGATGTAATCCAGCGGAATCACGTTTCTGCTCAGCTCCGGCGATGGAATCTCTGCACCGTTCAGGGTGGCACTTGAGTAACGCTCACCCAGACCACGGACGTAAATATACTTGCCATCTACCAGCGTCAGGCCGGTCACCCGGCGCAAGGCCATCGCAACATCAGAATCACCTGCCCGCGATATCTGTTCGATACCAACAATCTCGGCGGCAAACGGCTGCTCAACACGCTCCATCACGATCGAGCGCGCGGCATCGCGCAAGCGGCCCATCACCACAATTTCGTCGATCTGTGGCGGAGCAACCTGCACAGCAGCGGTATCCTGCGCCTGCGCTGCGGCGGTATCCTGCGCCTGCGCTATCGAAGGCAATGCTGCCGCGCCGGTCACGATAAGTGCGACGGCCAATGCCAATTCACGCTTCTGCCAATTCAAAGTTTTTTTCATGATATCAATCCGTTTCCGTCAATTTACTCAAGGCAGTGCGGGGATAAGACCAAATGCCTTATCCCCGCTTGGTTACTTGATCTCAACACTCACCGGGGCGGGTATTACAGACCAGTTGTCCATCCGGATACCCAGTCCTGTCCAGTCTTGACGGCACCGATGAAGTTAACAGACTCGAAGAATGAACTGCTACCGGCAGCGCCCAGTGCCGGAACCGCAGCGGCTGAGAAGGTGTTGCGCAGGCGAGTTACGTCAAATACCGGGACGGTAATCGCTGCACCGGCAGCCGTGGTCATGCTTGGGGCGGTCACGTAAGCCTTGGCATTGGTCGGGCTCAGGCCAGTGATCACGGTTGCGGGCAGATTGGCAGTGGCATCAACCACGGCGTTGCCGCTGTTTACCCACCAGTCGCGAAGATTCAGACCAGCGCTGGACGAGATTTTTATCGCTTCTGTACACGCCACCACATTGCCCGACGCTACAGAGAAGCCAGACTGAATACCGGCAACGGTTTGTGTGTGTTCAACTTCGAAACACTCTTGACTCGCCATGCCAGTGGCATTGGAGGTGATGATGGAGTTGTACAATTCGAAGTAAGAACCTTCGCGGAACAGTGGGCCTTCAGCATCGCCCTTAGAACTGGGCGCGGTCCCTGAATTGGTTTTCACATTAGACGTGATACAGGTCATGTTCGACACACGACCCTTGGTGAACGGTGCAATGTTGTCCGGCAGGGTGTCACCGGTGTTGTCAGCTTCGATACAGCGGTTAGAGCCAGAGGTCTGGATAATCAGCGCAAACTGTATGTCGCCCACCCAGCCTTCGGAGAAGTCGATTGAGTCATCACCGACGTTAACGTTAACGGAGTACTTCAGATCAACCGCACCACCAAACATTTCGATGCCGTCGTCCAGTGTGGTGTAAGTCTGCACGTATTCAAGCGTTGTGCCTGAACCAACACCATTGAGTGTCAGCGCGTTCAGTTCGTTGCCATCAACCACTTCATAACCAGCATGACGGATCTGCACATAACGCAGGATGCCCGAGTTTTCAGCACTGTTGTTACCGCCGTAGCTGGCCGGACGGCCTTCTGCGGTCACGTGGCAGTTGTGGACGTTATTGGATGTTGCAGCACGATCCGCGTCGGTGCACTTGTTGGTCACACCGTTACCATTGATCTGCACGCCGCCCCACAGGCCGCGGTCTGACAAGGTTGCCTGGCCATCACGCAGATCTTTTACCGCGCTGAATATGATCGGTGCCTGACGGGTGCCGTCAGCAACAATGCGCGAACCACGCGCCACTCGCAGGTAGTCTTCCGGGTTCTGGAAAGCGATGCGTGAACCTGCACCGATGGTCAAACTGGGGCCTTCGCCATCCTGAGGAATACGCACACCCTGCGCGGCAGAGTTGGCATTCACGTCACGACCCACAAACAGGCTGTCCTGGAAAATGTGCAGACCGTTGTTTGGCAGTGCGTTAATGACCAGGTCAGTGGTCAGTGGGCGGCTGTCGCTCACAAAGGTATTGGAATAGGTGCAATTGTTACCGGCGAACGCGCCCTGAACGGATTGGCCAGACACCGTATAGCTGGCACAGGGGTTTACAACGGCTACCGGTCCTGGGGGATTAGTGACCGTGGAGTTGTTGGAGTTGGCAACCGATGTTGTTGGCGCCAATGTGACTCCACCACCATCACAGGCGGTAACGGCTGCGGCGAGCAGGCTGACACTGAACAGGGCTTTGATGTTCATTTTTACAATTACTCCTTGTCTGGATTTTTTCACTGTCGATTCAAGTTGTCGTATCGGTTAGAGTGCCGATCAGGATCAAAAACGTGCATGTGCCGATGCTGCTGGGCGCAATCGCAACGCGTTGGCCTATTGTTGCCTGTTGTGCATGACAGATTGGTGACTGAAAAAAGAACTTGCGTAACACTGTTAAAGCATTAATTTATTAATTATATTCAGATAGTTAAAATGGAATTATCTAGAAATTGAATAAATCTTTTAGCTGGCTTTGTGACAATACTGTCAAGTTAGGACTAAAAATTTGAGGTAGATACACGATGATTTTCCGCCAGCTTTACGATGCTGTTTCATCCACGTACACCTATCTGCTGGCAGATGAAAATTCCCGCGAAGCCCTGCTGATTGATCCGGTGTTTGAGCAGATTCACCGCGATCTGGCGCTGCTGCGGGAACTGAATCTGACCTTGCGAGTGGTTGTAGATACCCACGCTCATGCTGACCATGTGACGGCGGCGTGGATGCTGAAACAGAAAACCGGCTGCCTGATTGCACTGGCTGACGCCGTGGGTGCTCAACACGTGGACCTGCCGCTGAAGCATGGCGATGTCATCGGCGTTAACGGCGTCAGCCTGGAGGTGCGTGCCACGCCGGGCCACACCAATGGCTGCCTGAGTTTTGTGCTGGCCGATCACAGCATGGTGTTTACCGGCGACGCGCTGCTGATTCGCGGCTGCGGGCGCAGCGATTTTCAGGAAGGTGACGCTGCCCGCCTGTTTGACTCGATTACGCGGCAGATTTTTGTGCTGCCTTCTGATTGCGCGATTTACCCTGCCCATGATTACAGCGGACGCACGCGCTCTTCAGTCGCCGAGGAAAAAGCCCACAACCCCAGAGTCGGTGGCGAAGCAAACGAACGCGATTTTGTGCAGTACATGAATGCCATGCAGTTACCACATCCGAAAAAAATCGATGAAGCCCTGCCAGCCAATATGCGCAGCGGTATGCCGGCCGATGGCAAGATGCCCCTGGAACCGGACTGGGCGGACATCCGCGTCAGTTTTGCAGGAGTTCCGGAGGTAGAGCCTGAGTGGGTCATGCAGAATCAGCCCTCAGTGACTATTCTGGATGTACGCGACGCTGACGAGATCGATGAATCGCTCAGCGGTTTGCTGAATCTGATTCATATTCCACTGTCGCAGCTGCGAGCGCGTGTTGACGAGGTTCCCAGAGATAAACCGGTAGTGACCTTATGCCGCTCCGGCAAACGCTCGTCGCTGGCATTGGGCATTCTCAAAACAGCGGGACACGAACAGCTTGCTAATATTCAAGGCGGCATTCTGCACTGGCACCAACATTAAACGCATTCAGCATGAGTTAAGACTCGCGGACGTAATCTGGACCTGACGTATCCGAACAGGTCGGACGGAACCCGGAGACAAGACCCATGCTGAACCTAAAACACCTTTGCCTCAGTGCAGCCCTGATCACATCAACGCTGGGCTCAGTGCTGCTCAGCTCCGGCGCGCTTGCCTACAGCAGCGCCGTTTCCAGCAGCTGCGCCAGCCTTGAATTCATGGCCAAAATGCTGGAAATCAACGTGCTGCTGCCTGCAGGACGCGACCGCTTGAGTGAGATGACAGCCATGCGCGATCACCTGCTTGAACTCAATCGTCTGGCCTGTCAGCCGGTGTTATTGAGTGAATCTGCGCGTTTCAACAGCCGCTATACCAACGGCCGGCGGGTTTCCACCGATCTCTATGAAAGCGCCTGGCACTTTCCCAACGGTCAGTTGTTCACCGGTCGCGCGGGCCGGGACACCACGCTGTACTATCCCAATGGACAAGTGATGGCGCATCGCTGGATGCGTGGCGGACAAACGATTTACTGGCCTAACGGCAATCCCGCCACCTTGAGCTTTCGGACCATCAACGAGGCCTGGTATTACCCCGATGGTCATATCGTGACCTATCTGGCCGGCGTAAAGGGAGCTCGCTGGTTTTACCCTTTCGCACGACTGGATGGTCTGGTGGGTCAGGAATTGATTTCAGGTAAATGGGGCGAGGACGGCGAATACATCTATCTGATTCAGTACACCGACCGCGGCATGATGTATATGAAACGGGAGCGTATCAGGGACAAACTGGTGCTCTCTGATGAGGAGTTACTGGATGTTCCCGGCGTGTTGCTGATGATCACGCGCATGTATCAGGCGCCTGACGATGCACGGTTGTTTATTCCCGGCGATGGCAGTATCACCGGGGCTCCCTACTAAACCGCAGCTTGGCAAACCAATGCAGGGCAATCAGGGACGATTGCCCAAAGCCCGTTGCATCACCTCCGATTGACTGGCCATAAAGTGACCTACGGACCGGCGCCAGTACTCAGAATTATGTCGGCCTTGTGCCTGTTTAAATTCAAATGGCACATCGTTGATCAGCAAAATCTGCATAAACTCCAGCGCCGTATTGATCAGATCATCCTCCATACCACTGTCAATGTAGATGTGCGGCAGACGGGGCTTTGGTACGTTGTAGATGATGTGAAACGGGTCATGGGCCTGCGCTTGCTCTACGGTCAGAAAATCGATGCCATCCGGATGGCGGTCATCCTGTTTGCTGAATCCGGGAATATCAATGATGGTGGAAATAAACGCATCGGCCTGCGCCATCTGCTCGGATGCTGAGGTACTGCGTGGCCTGGGCATGGGAGCACCGGCGGCGATTGCAGTCGCGCGGTTGCGGGCATGGGCCAATGCGCCACTGGTACTGGCCATGGAGACAAACAGATCCGGATGCCTCAGTGCCAGCGTGAAAGCGCCATAACCCCCCATGGACAGGCCCGCAATGGAGCGTCCGGCCCGCGAAGACTCCGTCCTGTATTGGGCATCAACATAGGGAATCAGATCCTTGATCAAGTGATCTTCCCAGTTATTCAGCTGGCCGTTATTGTTCTGCGCCCAGTTGATGTACCAACTGTTGCCGGCATCGGGCATGACCACAATCAGGTCGCCGAGCTCTCTGGCATAAAATGCGGCGGCCAGATTTCTGCCCCACACGGTGTAGTTCTGCATAAATCCATGCAACAGGTAAATCACCGGGTAGCGCTTGTCTGTCGTGCTGTAGTCAGCAGGCAGAACAATATCGAACTTCATCTGCCGGTTGACGGCGGGGCTGAAAAAGCTGACCGTGCTTAGGCCCTCGGGCAATGGGGCTGCAGTCGGGGTGGCAGCCGCGGGCTGCGCGTGAACGGGCCCCGCTGTGACAGACAGCAACACACACAAACACAGACAAAAAGGGAAAAGATAACGGTTAAACAGAGGCTGGCTGAAGCGCATAAAAGAGATCCGGAACGAAAAATGGCAGGTGCTGTGCACGCGGTTTTTGAAATTCTCAGTTGAGGGCAATGGGCTGCGTAAACTGCTGCCGGTCAGCCTCAGTGGCTTCTTCCCGGCACTCACCGCGTACCGAAAAACTCTCGAAGGTCTGCTCGCGATACAGTTCAAAAAATCCCTCACGGCAGTATCCGGTCGTCACCATCACCAGCTCGATACGTGATTCAACCTCGAATTCTCCGATACGAACGCCGCGTTCAATCTCTGGCCGGCTACCCGGCATGCTGTTGCCGGGGATCACACCTACATCAGCGCCCTGACCCGGTTGTGGCCGCAGATAGTCGCGTTGAAACACAAAAAATTTGGTTCCATCGCCCTGAATTTCCGGAATCAGGCTTTCTCGTGCGGGAGGTGCCTGCCACGGCTGACCTACCCCGCAACTGAGCACAGGAACTATCAGCAGAGCGCCTATTATGTTTCGCATCATGTGGCAGATCCGGAATCGTGAGAACAGGCAAAGATAGTAAAAAGCGCGCCGCGGCAAGTCAATCAATCATCGCCTGCCAGGCCAGGGACTTGAACAATGAAGACAGGTTAAACGCACCTGACGGCTGTACCTGCATCATCAACACGGCACTGATACCCGTCTGCGGATCTGCCCAGGAGAATGTGCCCAGTGATCCATTCCAACCGAATTCGCCGGTATTGCGCATAAATCCGCTTTTACTGCCATCGATCACCACACTGAATCCGTAGCCCCAGCCCAGGTCTGCCATCGCGGCCGGCGGGTTCAGACTGATGGGCAGCACAGCAGCGGGCAACTGATCTGTCAGCATGAGGCGCACAAGCTCAGGATTTAATACCCGGCTTCCATCGAGTTCGCCACCATTTAACATGGCCTGCAGAAAACGCAAGTAGTCGGGCACGGTGCTCACCATGCCCGCTGCGCCTTCTTTGAGCGGTGGATCCACGGTGATGGGGACGTCCATCTGCGGCTCCCGCAGTAATACTCCTTCGCTGATGCGATAAACCTGCGTTAACTGTGTGAGCTTGTCCGGCTCAACATAAAAACCGGTATCAGGCATGTTCAGCGGCGTTAGCACTTGCGCCTGCAAGTAGTCATCAAAATCCTGGCCTGAAACGATTTCTACAATGCGACCCAGCACAGTTGTAGAAATACTGTAATTCCACAAAGTCCCAGGCTCTGCAATCAACGGCACGGCAGCGACTTTTTCAACCAGTTGCGCGAGTGTATCGGCACGCGAGCGGACCTGTCGGCTCTGATACAGAGGGCGGTCACGATGGCTCAGACCACTGATATGCAGCAGCAGATCTTCGATGGTGATCTCGCGCTGCGGCTTGTGCGTGGTGCTGTTAAAATCCGTCGGATCATCAAACACTTCCATGTCTGCAAACGAGGGGATGTACTGAGACACCTTGTCGGTGAGGTTTAATCGACCCTGCCCGATCAACTGCATGACCGCCAGGGAGGCTATGGGTTTGCTCATCGAGCGTATCTGGAACATGGCATTGTCCTGCATCGGCTGTTGCGCTTCGATGTCTTGCCAACCAGCGCTTTGCAGGTAAACCAGCTTGCCGTGGCGCGCGATGCCGGCGACAAATCCCGGCACATGGCCATTATCGACATAGTGTTTCAGTGTGGAGTCAAGCAGTGCTAGACGTGCCGATGACATGCCCGCCTGCTCAGGCTCAACACGCGGCAACCCCTGTGCCGACACCGTCAAACTCAGGCTTGCGGACACCACGCACAGGGCCGATCTCAGCACACCTAAGAAAGCAGTCCCGTGTTTGCTAGTTGAATCATGCGTACCCATGCAGTCACCTGTGTGTGTTTTGTGTTCAGGGATCATAAATAACCCAAGATCATAAGTAAAAAGGGGAGCCGAGGCTCCCCTTTTTTCTACTGCAGTCATTGCTTCAGAAATTACTGCGCAGCGCTGACCAGATTGGCGTCTGCTTGCTCAGCAGTTGCCTCAGCAGCGTAACGGCTCTGGTCTACAAACTTGTAGTAAACCTGGCCGAAGAACATTTCATCCCAGCTCTGGTCGCCCCACGGTACTTCACGTGCCGGATCAGGGTTAGCTTTATTCTGGGAAGAGTTGTCAAACGCGCCTGTCACCACAATGCGGGTACCAGCCGGCACCAGTTTCTGTTCAACCAACTGATATTCCATCTGCCAGTTGTAGTTGTAGTTGGCAACGTTTGCCATCAACTCAGTGGTGCCATCCGGGTAATGCGCTTCAAAACGCATGTACTTGCCACGGAAATGCATGTGGGGCAGGAAGCTCATGACATAGGCATCATCCGGGATGGTAATTTCAGCAGACTGCTCGAAGTTAGGATCGTACGGAGGAATGTTGGTCCAGGTAGGAGTGAAGATACAGGCGCATTCGCCGGTACGACGCTCGGTCGGGATCTGGTCTTCCGGGTAAAACCACAGACCAATGCGGCTGGCATCATTTGATTCACGGCCAGTGGTGGTGTAGTGCAGCTGAATGGCAATGGTAGAACCATTTTTCAGCAAACCACCGGTATTGGGCTCTTCAACTGACGGGGCAGCACCCGGGATGTAAGGCGTTACGTGCGCAACGTTCGGATTCGCCGGAGCCACAAAACCACGGCCACTGGGACGCTCACCAGGACCAAACATAGCGTTAAGTGTGTGGTGCAGTACTGTGCGGTCGCCGGGCATGTACTGGCTGGCACGTACATAACGATCTTTGCCATCGGGCAGGTTGATCGGGATGAACTCATAGCGGTAGTCGAGTACGCCTGTCGCGGGCACTGCCTGCTCAGAAATCTCGATGACGTAGTCAGGCTCACCAAATGCCCACTCTGTTGGTGGCCACTCGATCATCGCCAACGGATCAGTTGCACCATCTTTCTGGGAGCCTGCAGCAATCCAGTCCAAGACTTTACGCTGGTCTTCAAATGGCACAACGTAGCTGTTGCGGAAATCGCCAACGTGCGGATCAAGCTGTCCCGGAGGCATACGCTTGGTCATCATCACTTCGCGAATCATCGGGCTCCAGCCTTGAACCATCGCGTGGCTGTTCATCGCAAACGGCGCAATGCCGCCTTCGCGGTGGCAGCTGGCACAGTTTTCAGCGATGATCGGGGCAACATCTTTCTCGTAGGAAACGGCTGAAATGTCACGCTCGGGATAGCTTACGGGTGTACCCTGAGTTTCTACCAACGCATAGGAGACGGGATCACCGGCAGCAACCTGAGCCAGTGCATCGTTCAACGGCATCCCTGCATCACCACGGTAAATCACCCGAAATGACTTTGGATCATAAATCACGGCTTCGCCGATGTATTCGATGCCAATTGACTCTGACACTGTCTGCACATCGTCGATCAGCACTGGAATCTCGGTGCCCATGGCAGCAACGTCAGCAGCAACCTCAGCACGATCCTGGCCCAACGGGTTAATCATCATAAAGACGATACCCTGAGACTCATACCGGGTCTTCATACGCTCAAAATTTGCCAGCGCCTCTCGAGTCTCTTCAGCACCATTGCCTTGCACAAGGAATGCAACAGCTTTGTTGTTGTCGTACCAGGCCATGTGGTGGAAGTAACCTTCCTGATCCAGCAAGGCGAAGTCGCCTACACGCTCATCAGCTGCATGACTGGTGCTTGCTGCAACGGCCATGGCCAGTGCGGACAAGGTCAATCCCGCAGTTGTTTTGCTCTTTTTCCGCAACCAACTGATCATATAAACCTCCAAATCGTTTGAATTACTACACTACTTAATTAATTTATGCCGGACAAAAAAATTTCAGGTCGCAGATAAGACCTGTCCATCAACAGAATTCTTTTGTTATGTGCACTTGTTTATCAATCTGGGAACTGGCGATGAGATGACAATTAAAGCTTGGCCCGTTCAAACCTGGATCGTAGCACTGGATGACTTTAAGTCAATGTGCCAAAAGCAAAAAGCTGTCAGGTTCGGTAAAATGAGTTTGGCGTACGACGACCGGCTTAACTCAGCAACGCAAACAGCGCATTGTGCAGACTTTTGCGAAACTCGTCTTCCGTATGAAAACCACACAGAAACCCTTGCACCAGGTGGTAGTACAGCGCAAATGCGCTCCACGCCATGGTGCCGGTGTACATTTCTTTGCTGACTCGCTTGTCCCTGCGCGCGCGCTCGATCAGCTTCATCAGCTTGGAGTAGGTACTTTGCGTAATCTGATCAATATCTTGCCGCCGCTGCTCGGTGGTTGAGAAGGACAGCTCCTTCAATACCGTCCGTGACAACACTTGATCTTGAGCGTGGTAACGGATGTGAACATCAAAAAACGCCATCAACTGATCAAGCAAAGGCGCATCTGCAGGAATACTGGCATAAGAGGTCTGGATCATTCGGAGAATGTCGTCCTTGAACACCATGACCAGCAGGTCTTCTTTACTCTTTGCATACAGGTACAAAGTGCCCAGACCAACGTCAACCTCTGCGGCGATATCCTGAATGGTGGTATTACTGAAGCCTTTCCTAATAAAAAGGTCTCTGGCCGCAGCAACAATACGCTGCAACCGGATGAGCTTTTTGCGCTCCCTCAGTCCCATTGAGGCAATATTGGTATCGTCTTTCGCTGGCTGACCGGACATGTGCTCTTTACCCATTCGTTAACATCACTGCAAGCGCCCGCAGATTAACATAATCGACTATGGCACAATAACTACCAACTCCCCTGACCCGGATTCTGACTCGACATGACCGACAACAGTTTCAGACTTCAACATAACGTCAATGCGCTGCTGGCCGGCACCAAACAACCGGTGACTTTGTTTACCCTGTCCTGGTGCTCGTACTGCCACGCAGCTAAACAACTGCTGACGCAGTTGAATATCCCTTTCCACCTGATTGAGCTCGACTCCGGCGAGTATCGAGAACCTGCGCTGAATCAGCATCTGCGCAAGGAGTTGCAGCAACTGACGGGCAGTAACACCTTGCCCCAGGTATTTATCGGCAAACAATCGGTTGGTGGATACACCGATACCCAGGCAGCACTGAAAAGCGGCTTGCTTAAAAAAATGCTGGAACCTTACCAAATCAGCTTGCCCGGCGGGTCGAGCAAGTAACACAGGAGACACCGATATGCTGGCAGCCTTTGTGGGCGCAGTTCACCTGTTGCTGTTACTGGCCGTGCTGGTGGGCGTTATGGTGATCCTGCTTGCCAGCGCCGACGAGGTATCCGTGCAGGATCTGCTGGCACTCAAACGTGTTTATGCACTCACAGGGATTGCTATGATTCTGCTCGCGCTGGCGGGCACAACGTTGTGGTTCTGGGGGGCTAAACCTTCTACTTTCTACACCAATAACCCGGTGTTTCATGCCAAGCTGGGGCTGTTTGGGTTGATGTTTTTGTTATTTGTTTACAACGGCTACCGCGTTCATCGTCTATCCACTCAACACCCTGCGGACACCGGAACAGCAATCGCGCTGAGCAAAAATCTGCGTCGTCTTCAAAAGGCGCTGATCCCCCTGCTGATAGCCATTCCGGTGCTGGCGTATCTGATGGCTCGGGGCATAGGCTACTGAGACCAAGAACCGGCTCAGGACCCGCTCAGGACAACAATCGCTGCAACCACATCGAAATGTCGCGTATTTCTTGTGGACAAACAGAATGCGGCATCGGGTAACTGTGGTACTCAGGCTGATAGCCCAACTCCCGCAATGCCTTCTCACTTTGTTTTCCAAGTGATTCGTCTACCACTGTATCCTGGCTGCCATGACAGATCAGTACCGGCAATGTCTGATTCGCGTCACTCACCGTGACGCTGTCAGCGGTTGGAAAATAGCTGGATAAAGACATCACGCCTGCAAGAGGCAATGGACAACTCAGCGCAGCTTCAAGGACAACAGCGCCCCCCTGAGAGAATCCGCCCAGAATTATGCGACGCGAATCAATACCCGCTTCTGTCTGCTGTCTGACAAAGGCATGCACGGCAGCCGCAGAGCGACGCAACTGCACATCATCTACCCGACGGCTGACGTCAGCCTGCTTGATGTCATACCAGGCCGGCATGATGTATCCGCCATTAATGGTGACGGGTATGGAGGGGGCATGCGGAAAAATAAATCGTACTGACATTGATGATGGCAGTCGCAACTCAGGCACAATCGGCGCAAAATCGTTGCCATCGGCCCCGAGACCGTGCAGCCAGATCACAGCCGCATCAACCGGTTTATCGGCGCGGGTTTCGCGGGTTATGGCAGGCAGCAACAAGGTCATGATTTTCCTGAGCGATAAGTAAATAGTGCGTGATTATAATGACAAGATGGCCCCTGTAAACAGGACTGACAAACATGAAAACTCAGCTCAAACTGCAACACTGCAAAACCTTAAGCACAGGTCTGCTGACCTTCTGGTTACTGAATCTGGTCTTGTTGTCTGCGCCGGCAACCAGCCTGGCACAGGCCTTTGACGCCGCCGCTCTTGCTCAAAGTCTGCGCGGCATCGATCGCGATATTTCAGACCGTATGCGTGACGCTGACCGCAAACCGGTTGAAGTTCTGCAGTTTCTGGGTCTTGAACAAGGTATGACGGTACTTGATGTTTATGCCGCGGGTGGCTATTACACCTTTGTGATGTCACGAGCGGTCGGCGATCAGGGTACTGTGTATGCGCAGAATTCGCCTACCGCTTCACGTTATGATCAAGATCGCACTGACATGACTCAGGGCGAAGCGCTGGAAGGCAAAATACGCGATGGCAAACTTGCGAATGTAGTGCTGATCCATCAGCGCATCAGCGAAACCGGCCTGGCAGATGCTTCCGTTGACTTTGTGATGGTCTCGCAGATATTGCACGATTATTACAATCGCAGCCCCGGCGCAGCCCATGAACTGCTGACTGAACTTTACCGTATTGTAAAACCGGGCGGAATTGTTGGCATTATTGATCACATCGGCACCGCTGAAAACGACAACAACCGTTTACATCGTATGCAGAAGTCTCAAGCGTATGATGCGGTCACCCGAGCAGGTTTTTTACTCGAGGCAGACAGTGATCTGCTGTCTAATGCCCGTGACAATCCTCGCCGATCTATTTTTGATCCCGCGTTGAATCGCGGCACCGATCAATTTCTTTTACGACTACGCAAACCGGACGCCTAAAAATGGATGATGTCATTGAGCTATTACGGGAAAAAAACGAACAAATTTCAGTGCCACTGGATTTGCCCGATGAAGACCTGCTGGTCGAAATCGAGGAGCAACTGCTGATGGCACTGCCCGATGACTTACGTGAATATCTGCTGGACGCCAGTGATGTGGTCTACGGCACGCTGGAGCCTGTCACTGTTGCTGATCCGCGTTCGCATACCTATCTGCCGGAAGTGGCAGCACAGGCATGGAATGATGGCATGCCTCGCCACCTGATCCCCATCTGCCAGCTTGGTGACGGCTATTACTGCATTGGCGAAGAAGGGGACGTGCACTACTGGAACGGCTTAAAACTGGGCAAAGATCCACAAGGCGACAAAGATTGGGCCAATATGGCCGAGTGGATCAGAGACGTCTGGCTTCAGGAATAAATCACCACTGACCGATGGCGGAATTCTCGGCCTTGAGCACGGTTTCCTGCGCATCGGCTGGCAACAGGAAACCGTCTGCCACATTCTGCTCAACAACCTGCCGAACCGCATCCACATAACTTTGCCGCGTTGGATACAGAATTTTTAACATGTCTGTTGCAAATGGCTCGTGAGAACCATAAAGACGACAGAACGATTCGCCACTATTGACGCCGGTATTGGTGGCCGTGGGTACTGCGTGTTCCGCCAGACGGATACCACCCAGAACATTACCATAGGAGTCTCGGGCAAAACTCACCGGCGCAGTGGCCTGAGCAAGCAGCATCGCGGGCGCGCGAGGCGGAGGAATATCCTCCGCTATCCACAATCGCAGGTGTTCAAACGCGGCATTCATGACGTGCCTGAAAGGCACATGACTGTAGGTTGGGCGATCACAAACCGGGCTGCGCGGCTGCGGGTCTGTCAACTGACGCCCCTCTTCAAGCGCGGACATCATGGCAAATTCCAGTTCAAATGGCACATCCACATGCGAAGTACCGGCGACCTCCCAGTGCCTGAAGTGGTTGGAGTCCGGCTGTGGTGTTGCTGCACGGCTTACCATGTCTGTTTCAGCCATCACTCTGAACACCTTGACCAGCTGATCATCGCGGATTCGTCCACCGCCGCCGTGCACCATAAATCCGTCGTAAACCGGATCCAGCCCATGAATATTGTTGATAAAGATGCCCAGCCGGCTGGCTGACTGTGAATGCCCCGTGGCGATAATCATTGAGGGGCGCAGACCCGACAGCACGTCTGGCGCGCCTGCCTGCAGAGTCTCGCCTTCGCGCGTTACTGCCTTGGCGACTGCACTGAAAATATCGTAGGACAACGCATCATCGGTGACCATGCCTGCATGCGTGACATCCAGATCGCCATATCTGAGCGCGCTCCACTCGCGCAGATGATTGACGCCGACGCGCTGAGCGGACACCGCAATAAAGGCATACCCCTCACGCATCAGATGAGCTCCGGATTGCCACCAGTCAATGTCCAGATCGCGGCTGGCGGTGACATTGTTCCACTCAACAATCAGCGTTCCGTTAAAGTGAGAGGCATCTGCCGGGCGGCGCACAATAAAGCGTGTTTTGTAGGCATGGCCGCTGTCGGTGATTTCGCCGGTCTGCAACTCGGTCGTGGTGTACCGGTTTGCTGTGCCTTCAATAAAGAACTCTTCCTCGATGTAGTTTATCCCCTCAACAACAATAGCATTGGGATTGAGCTGGCTGTTGCGACCGGGGTCGCCATGCGCGGCTGCTGGCACAGGCCCTGTCACCTGTGCAGGCGGCGCCTGACCAAACGCGGCATTGCCGATAAGCAGAGAAATCATTATAACCAGCGCTGGAAGCATCGCAGGCGTAGCCATGCGTGACTGCATGGAATTGCTGTTGTCTGTTGTTGTCATTATTGTTATTCCTTTGCCTTAAGTGTTTGTTCCGACTCGCAGAATTGGGTCAGGCTAGCGCGCTGCTGAGCATTTAAACGCAAACCTGATTTGGTGCGGCGCCACATGATGTCATCGGCCGTCTGCGCCCACTCGTCGCGCATCAGATATCTGACCTCACATTCGTACAAATCTGCGCCAAAACACACACCAAGATCATCAGGCGTTTTTGCATCCCCCAGCATGACACGGATGAGCGTGCCATAGCGTTTAATCCATGCCTCCAGCAGATCAGTGTCAAGCCATAGAAACTCAGCCGCGAGATCAATCAGCAACTGCTGCTGCGACTCAAAATCCCCTCCTGGCAATCGGGCCCCCAGGGTCCATTCGCGCGCCATGTCAGGAAACACCGCACGCAGCTGATCCATGGCTGATTCGGCCAAGCGCCTGTAGGTGGTAATTTTGCCACCGAACACGGTCAACAGTGGCGCGGGCGAGCGACTGAGTTCCAGCGTGTAATCTCTCGACACTTTGCTGGCATTCTCGTCTCCATCATCAATCAACGGCCTTACGCCGGAAAAGTGATGCACTATTTGTGAGGCATCCGGCACCTTTTTAAAATAGCTGCTGGTGACGCTGAGTAGATACGTGATTTCAGCAGGAGAAATTGCTGCTGCTGACGGATCGCCGGTGTAGTCTTCCTCAGTAGTTCCGATCAACGAATACTGCTTCTCATAAGGAATGACAAAAACCACCCTGCCGTCGGGGTTCTGCAGAAGATAAGCCTCTTCACCCTCGTAAATTCGGGGCACAATAATGTGCGAACCTTTTACCAGCCGCACATCCGCGGGCGGTGACTGCGGCTGCAACTGACGGCCGAGTTTGCCAACCCAGGGGCCGGTCGCGTTGACAACACAACGAGCTTTGACCGTCTGCTCCTGAGCGCTGTTGATATCCCGCAATGTGGCCGTCCACACCATTTGTTTGCTGACGCTGTCGAGTGATGCTTCGATATGCTCACATACGGTGCGGGGCATGATACTAGCGCCATGATTTTGGGCTTGCATGGCATTCAGCACCACCAGCCGCGCATCATCAACCCAACAATCTGAGTACTCAAAACCCGCCTCAAACTCAGGCTTCAACGGATCGGTATGCTCGAACTTTAGTCCGTGTGATGCCGGCAGACTGACGCGCTTGCTTAAATGATCATAGAGAAAAAGCCCCGACCGTATCATCCATTGTGGTCTGAGTGCTTTGTGGTGGGGCAATCTGAAGCGTAGCGGCCAGACAATGTGCGGCGCAGCGTGCAGCAATACTTCACGCTCGGCCAGCGACTCGCGCACCAGGCGGAACTGGTAGGTTTCAAGGTAGCGCAGTCCACCGTGGATCAGTTTAGTGCTCGCTGACGATGTAGCGCCTCCCAGGTCACCGCGTTCGCACAAAACAACGGAAAGTCCGCGACCGGCGGCATCGGCAGCAATGCCCGTACCGTTCACTCCGCCACCTATCACCAGAAGGTCTATCATGGAAAACGCCACCGACATATCACGTGATTCGAATATTGAATTGCCCAAAACAGCTTGCCAGTACCGACAGCCAACTGGCAAGCTGCGCGATGGTAACATGTGCTTTAAAAATGGAAACCAACAACAAAATCATGCACCAGTTTTTACTTGCCATTGATCAGGGTACGACCAGCAGCCGTGCCATTGTTTTTTCCCGGGACGGCAAACGATTGGGTGTAGGCCAACGGGAATACACACAACATTTTCCTCAGGAAGGCTGGGTAGAGCACGAACCTGAGGATATCTGGCAAACCACCCTGTTCAGCTGTCATCAGGCACTAAAAGACGCTGGTATATCAGCCGACATGATTGCCGGAATTGGCATCACCAATCAGCGCGAAACCACCGTGTTGTGGGACCGACGCACGGGCAAACCTGTGTACCGGGCAATTGTCTGGCAGGACAGGCGAACCTCGGCCTGGTGCCAGCGCCTACAGGAGCAGCTGGAGCAGCAAGGCCGAGAAAATTTTATCCGCAGTCGCACCGGATTGCTGCTTGACTCCTATTTCTCTGCCAGCAAAATTCGCTGGATTCTGGATCATGTACCCGGTGCCACTCAACTGGCACATGAGGGCCACCTGGCTTTTGGCACCATTGACAGTTTTCTGCTGTGGAAACTGACCGGCGGCAAGCGCCACTGCACAGACGCCAGCAATGCGTCGCGAACCTTGCTGTTTAACATTCACACTCAAACTTGGGACGCGGACTTACTCGCACTGTTTGATATTCCGCCGGGTTTGCTGCCAGATGTACTGGACAGTGCAGCCGATTTTGGTAAAACCGACGTTGATGTGTTTGGTGCATCCATACAGATTGGCGGTATCGCTGGCGACCAGCAGGCCGCCGCTTTCGGTCAGGCCTGTTTTCAACCCGGCATGACTAAAAGCACCTACGGCACCGGCTGCTTTATGTTGGTCAATACCGGCAGCCAGGTCATAGAATCCAGACATAACCTGTTAAGCACGGTGGCATGGCGTTTAGACGGAAAACCAACGTATGCGCTGGAAGGCAGTATTTTTATGGCGGGCGCAACCGTGCAATGGCTGCGTGACAAACTGAATTTTTTTGCCAGCAGTCACGAAACCGAAGCGATGGCTGCACGCGCCAGATATGCCGACAGTATTATGTTTGTTCCTGCGTTTACCGGATTGGGAGCACCTTGGTGGGATTCAGAAGCGCGTGGCGCCATTTTTGGGCTCACACGCGACACCGGACTGGAGGACATTGTCACTGCCGCATTGCTGTCCGTCTGTCACCAGACCCGCGACCTTGTTGAAGCAATGGAGGCTGACGGTCTGCAACCGGTCAGGATCCGCGCCGACGGGGGGATGGCTGCAAACAACTTTGTGATGCAGGGACTTGCCGACCTCTTGAACTTGCCGGTAGATCGCCCGCAATTGACCGAAACCACGGCATTTGGCGCTGCATGCCTTGCAGGTCTTCACTGTGGCCTGTATGCATCAACTGATGATATCGCGGAGATGTGGAAGCTCGATCGCACCTTCCTGCCCTCTGCTGACGAAACATGGCGAGAACAACAGAAGTCTCGCTGGCTCGATGCGGTCAGCCGCACACGAAGTAATCGCACAGGATCCTGAATGAAAAACAACCCTGTTGTTCAGCGGGTACATCTAATCCGCCATGGCGAAACCAATTGGAATAAAGAAAAGCGTGCCCAGGGCCAGATGGAGTCAATACTCACCAGCGAGGGCATCGCTCAAGCGCGCATCCTTCGTTCACGATTGAATGACTCTGGCATAAGCAAGGTCTATTGCAGCAGCAGCGTCCGCACACGACAAACCGCTCAGATATTATTTGAGGACTTATCTGAACAGATTATTTATTGCGATCAGTTGCGTGAAATACACATGGGCCCATGGGAAGGCAGGTTGTATTCAGATATACAGGAATCAGATCCTGCTAGCTTTTTTGCGTTCTGGAATCAACCGGACGCTTTTGATCTGGGTGGAGCGGAGACCTTTGCAGCAGTTCAAAAGCGTGCATTACAACGCTTATCGTTAATACTGGCGGAAAGCGCAGACAACCAAGACGTCGCGCTGGTCAGTCACGGAGTATTGATCAAAACACTGTTATGTGATGTTGAAAGCAGAAATTTAAGCAAGCTCTGGGACGCCCCCGCGATGCATAATTGTGCGCGCAGCGTTATCAACATCTACGCTGATGGTTCGCGGCGCATCAGCGTGTATTCCGATCAACCTTATGAGCATCAATAATAACCATCACGGCTAATACCCGGAAAAACGAGAGCACCAGCATGGACAACAGCAACCAGCACAAATTTAAACTATTACTCACCGCGTTAACTTTTATTGCGGGTGCCGCGGGTGTCGGCCTGGCACTTTTTGCACTCGCAGCCCCGATGGGCGTATGGCTGGGTATGTGGAATTTTTCACAAGGCTTCGGCATGCTCCGCGGCGCACAACCCTTTGTCGCCTGGATAACTTATGGCTGTATTGCCATCACCTTGCTGTTGCTTGCACTCGGCCGACAGGCACGCCTTGAGAAGCTGTCCCGAATGCTGTCAATTGCCGGCGCAGCAACTCTGGCAGCTGCTATTGCCTGGTATATTCCGCAGTCCTATCTGCCGGGCGAAGGACAGACAATTCCTCCGATACATGACATCAGCACTGATCTTGTCAATCCTCCAGCATTTATTGATGTGTTGCCTCTCAGAGGAGAAAACTCCAATCCAACTGTCTATGGCACAGGCAACCGCAACATGACGCCCGAGGAGCATGCTCAGCGCCAAACTGAAGCCTATCCCGACGTGGTTACTCAAGTGTTTAATGAACCCCCGTCTGCCGTGTTTGAAAGAGCGCGGGCAGCGGTTGATACGCTGGGCTGGGATCTTGTTGCCTCGGCTCCCGAACAAGGCCGAATTGAAGCCACTGACACCACCTTCTGGTTCAGATTCAAAGACGATATCGTCATTCGAATCACCGAAACACCTGAAGGTAGTTTGCTGGATGCGCGCTCTACTTCACGCGTCGGTGTCAGCGATGTTGGCAAAAACGCTGCAAGACTGCGGGCATTTTTTGCACTGCTTTGATGTATTCCCGGGATGAAACAGATATGAATTTGAAGGACTTTTTGTTGCAGCCAGGGCATCCGGGGAAAGCCAGACACTTTGTTTGGTTCTCCTCGATCGCATTAGTGTGCCTGAGTATTTCTCAATTCAGCAGTTACCTGATTGAGCAAGCAATAGCGCAAGGCGACAGCCTCGAGATCAGTGCCTTTCTCCACTTTACGCACATACGCAATATGGGTGGCGTATTTGGGATGGCGCAAGGACACGGCTGGGTTTTTGCGTTGTTCAGTGTTGCACTGATTGCGGGACTGATTGCTTATCTGTGGCGCAGCAGACAGGTGCGGGTTTATGAATTCATTTGTTTTGGTCTGGTGGCTGGTGGTGGGATGAGCAACATCCTCGACAGGCTTATTTACGGTAGCGTCATCGACTTCATTGATTTGAAAGGCATTCCCTATTGGCATTACGTCTTTAACACAGCGGATACGTTTATCCACATGGGATTGTGGCCGATGCTATTTATCAGTATTTTTCTGCATAAAGACAATCAGTAGTGAGCGTCCCCAATAAAGCTGGAGTTTCAAAAAAAGACCGTGTAATAAACAAAGAAACGAAAAAGCCGGGCAAGCCCGGCTTTTTTATCTGACATACATCAGCAATTATCTTATTCCTGAGCGGCGCCTGCGTTGACGCCGTTAGGACGGTCAACCAGTTCAACGTATGCCATCGGAGTCTTGTCGCCGGTACGTAACCCGCATTTAAGAATACGGATGTACCCTCCAGGACGACCTTGGTAACGCGGACCCAGATCTGTAAAGAGTTTGCCAACAGCTTCTTTGCTACGCAGTCGGGCAAATGCCAGACGACGGTTAGCAACGCTGTCGTTTTTTGCCAAAGTGATCAGGGGCTCAGCAACCATTCGCAGTTCTTTTGCCTTGATAACCGTGGTTTTAATGATTTCATGCTCAACCAGAGACGCAGTCATGTTGCGGAACATGGCCTTACGGTGAGAAGAATTTCTATTCAGTTGACGTCCACTATGACGATGACGCATATCTCTCTTTTCCTATTCTAACCGCAGCCTCACGGCTGACTCGTTATGATTAATTCGATTTCTCTTCAGTACGCAGGCTGGCTGGTGGCCAGTTCTCCAAACGCAGACCCAGAGACAAACCACGGGTTGCCAGTACGTCCTTGATCTCAGTCAGCGATTTCTTACCGAGATTAGGAGTCTTTAACAGTTCTACTTCAGTGCGCTGAATCAGATCACCAATGTAATAAATGTCTTCCGCTTTCAGGCAGTTTGCAGAACGTACAGTCAACTCAAGATCATCAACCGGACGGAGCAGAATCGGATCTATTTCATCTTCTGGTTCTACAGCAGCAGCAGTTTCATGGCTCTGCAAATCGACAAATACAGCCAATTGATGCTGCAAGATCGTTGCAGCACGACGAATGGCTTCTTCAGGATCAATAGTGCCATTCGTCTTCAAATCGATAACTAGCTTGTCGAGATCCGTACGCTGTTCAACTCGCGTACTTTCAACAGAGTAGGCAACACTCAGCACAGGGCTGTAAGTTGCATCAAGCATTAGTTTGCCAACTGCGCGGGTTTCATCATCGTCACGACGACGCGCATCCGCAGGCACATAACCACGCCCTTTACGAGCGGTGATACGCATGTTGAGAGCACCAGCAGAATTCAAGTTGGCGATCACATGCTCCGGATTCACAATCTCGACATTGTGGTCACCAACAATGTCGCCTGCAGTCACTGCGCCAGCGCCCTTTTTGTTTAAAGTTAGAACCGCATGATCCTGGCCGTTCAAAATAATCGCCACGCCTTTAAGATTCAACAGAATCTCAATGACGTCTTCACGAACGCCTTCAATGCTGCTGTACTCATGCACAACACCGTCGATTTCTACTTCTTCCACCGCACATCCGGGCATTGAGGACAGCAGGATTCTTCTTAACGCATTCCCAAGAGTGTGGCCAAAACCACGCTCGAGAGGCTCAAGCACCACTTTTGAATGATACTTGTCAAACTCTTCAACCTTGATCAACTGTGGTGTAAGAAAATCCGACAACGAAATCTGCATGGTTTCACCCTTAACAATTAGCCTGGCAATCTTTGAGTTTACTGGACTGAGGCCTTCCCCTCGTCGGAGGGATCGAAGACCTGTTCAGACTTATTTAGAGTAAAGCTCTACGATCAGGTTTTCGTTAATATCAGCTGACAGGTCGGCACGTTCCGGCTTGCGGGTAAAATGACCCTGTTGCTTGCTGGTATCTACGGTAATCCAGTCGCTTGCACTGCGCTGCGCAGCAAGATCCATCGCCGCCTTGATACGCAACTGCTCTTTTGCCTTCTCGCGCACTGACACGACGTCGCCTGCGGACAATTGGTAAGAAGGAACGTTTATAACCGTACCATTCACCAGGATTGCCTTGTGTGACACCAACTGACGCGACTCCGCGCGAGTTGAACCGAAGCCAATCCGATAGACAACGTTATCCAGACGCGACTCAAGAAGTTGTAGCAAGTTTTCACCTGTAGCACCTTTGCGTCGTGCTGCTTCTTTGTAGTACGTACTGAACTGACGCTCAAGAATGCCGTAAATACGACGTACTTTCTGCTTCTCGCGCAACTGTACACCGTAATCAGACAGACGACCGCGACCTTGTCCATGCTGGCCAGGTTTTGTTTCTGCTTTGCACTTGCTTTCCAGCGGGCGAACACCGCTCTTCAGGAACAAATCTGTTCCTTCACGTCGGGCGAGTTTGCATTTCGGGCCTAGATAACGGGCCATATACTGACTCCTGTTTTACTAATCTCGGCACTAAGCCGGAATGAGCTGTAACTGATCCAAAAATGTATCCGATTAAACGCGACGCTTTTTCGGGGGACGACATCCGTTGTGCGGAATGGGCGTTACATCAGTGATGTTGCCCACTTTAAGACCGCATGTGTTCAAGGCTCGTACCGCTGACTCGCGTCCGGGACCTGGACCATTAACTTTTACGTCGAGGTTCTTCAGCCCGTACAGCTCGATAGCTGCTTTGCCCGCTCGTTCCGCAGCTACCTGAGCAGCAAACGGTGTGCTCTTTCGCGAACCACGAAAACCTGAACCACCAGAGGTGGCCCAACTCAGGGCGTTACCCTGACGGTCAGTGATTGTGACGATCGTATTGTTAAAGGAAGCATGGATAAATGCAATCCCGTCAACAACCGCTTTACGCGCCTTTTTCTTCGGGGCTGCTTTAGCTGCTGGCTTTGCCATAGATATTTCCTGAATCAGATTAAAGCGTTTATCTTGTAATCCCGACCTTTCATTAAGACCGAGACATCAATTCTTATTTACGGATCGGCTTACGCGGACCTTTACGTGTTCTAGCGTTAGTCTTGGTACGCTGACCACGCACTGGCAGAGAACGACGGTGACGGATGCCACGGTAGCAACCAAGGTCCATCAGACGCTTGATGCTCATCGACACTTCACGACGCAGGTCGCCTTCTACGGTAAATTTAGCAACTTCGGCACGCACGATATCGAGTTGTTCTGGTGACAGAGCACTGGTCTTTGTCGACGGGGCAATACCCACTCGCTCGCAGATCTGCTTAGCGCGTGTTGCACCGATCCCGTAGATATACTCTAGGGAGATAACCAGGTGCTTGTTATCTGGTATGTTGACACCGGCAATACGTGCCATATTTTAACTCCAATCTTATTAATTACCCATGTACCAGAGTGCATGAGCCCTTATTTTCAGGGGCGCAAAGGATAAACTCTGGAGATATAAAAATCAACCAGATACTTAGCCTTGACGCTGCTTGTGTCTGGGTTCAGCAGAGCAGATCACACGTACCACGCGGTTGCGCTTCACCACCTTGCATTTACGACAAATTTTCTTTACTGATGTTCTGACTTTCACTTTTTCTTCTCCATTCGGCGACCACCTATATGCGTCACCCGCCAAACCAATTAACCGCGCCCAAAACTACCGAGGTTGGATTTTTTCATCAGCGAATCGTATTGATGAGACATCAGATGCGCCTGGACTTGCGACATGAAATCCATACTTACCACAACGACGATCAACATGGCTGTGCCACCCAGATTAAACGGCACGTTGGCCATCATCTGAAAAAAGTTCGGCAACAAACAAACAATCGTGATGTAGATTGCACCGAACATTGTTAACCGGGTTAACACTGCATCAATATAACGAGCCGTCTGATCGCCAGGACGAATGCCTGGAATAAATGCACCTGAGCGCTTCAGATTGTCTGCCACGTCCCGCGGGTTAAACACTAGCGCGGTGTAAAAGAAGCAGAAAAATATGATCAACGCACTAAACAGAATCACATATAGAGGCTGACCGGGACCGATCAATAGAGCCATGTCTTGCAACCATTCAGCACCTTCAGCCTGGCCAAACCATTGCCCTATTGACGCAGGAAACAAGAGTATACTGCTGGCAAAAATTGCTGGAATAACACCCGCCATGTTCACTTTCAGCGGCAGATGACTGGACTGCGCTTGAAATACCTTATTGCCTTGCTGACGCTTTGCGTAATTGACAGTGATACGACGCTGTCCGCGCTCGATAAAAACAATTCCAGCAATTACAACAACAGCAATGATGGCAACTATAAACAACAGCAAACCGCTGATCTGCCCCTCATACGCCTGGGTCAGCGAACTTCCAACCGCAGCAGGGAGTGTGGCAACAATACCGGCAAAAATAAGCATGGATATCCCGTTTCCGACACCGCGCTCCGTAATCTGCTCACCAAGCCACATCATAAACATCGCCCCAGTGACTAGCGATACGATAGCCGTTAGCGTAAAACCAAGGCCAGGATTGTAGGCCATGGGTGCAAGCAACCCGACAGTCATACCCGTACCCTGAACCACCGCCAGAGCCAAGGCTCCATAGCGCGTGTACTGAGTGATTTTGCGCCGACCGGACTCGCCTTCTTTCTTCAACTGCGCTAGGTACGGATTAACAGCCGTTAACAACTGCATGATGATCGATGACGAGATGTACGGCATGATTCCTAATGCCACAATGCTCATACGCTCAAGAGCGCCACCGGAAAACATGTTAAACAATCCGAGGAACGTACCTTCGTTCTGGTTAAACATGTTCGCTAGTTGTCCGGGATCTATACCGGGAACAGGTATATGTGTACCAATGCGGTATACAAAAATGGCAAAAAGCAGAAACAGCAAGCGCGCTTTTAGCTCGCCAAGGCCCGCTCCTATGCCGTCACCAGCGATGTTAGGTTTTTTTGCCATTTTTTATGGATCAGCCCTGGACTACTACTTTTTTGGTCTTCTTCTTACCAGCATGGGCTGGCACAATCGGATCTATCACTTTTCCGCCAGCTGCTTCAATGGCCGCTCTCGCGCCTTTGGACACCCGCAGACCGTCAATGGTCAATGCACGAGCGACATCACCAGACAGCATGATTTTGACGCGTTTAATGCTGCTTGTAACAACACCAGCACTGAGAAGGGTTTCGACGTTGACAATATCACCTGCAACCAAAGCCAGCTCGCTAGTACGCACTTCTGACGTTATACGACCAACACGTGATGTAAAACCAAATTTCGGCAATCGACGCTGCAGTGGCATCTGACCGCCCTCAAAACCAGGGCGAACCGTGCCACCAGAACGAGCCTTCTGACCTTTATGCCCCTTACCGCTGGTCTTGCCGAGGCCGCTACCGATACCACGTCCCACACGACGGGGCGCATGTTTACTGCCTGGAGCAGGGCTCAATGTATTCAAATGCATGACTTACTCCTCACCTTCCACAAGCAACAGATAGCGTACTTTGTTGATGATGCCGCGAACACAAGGGGAATCTTCAACTTCCACACTCTGATGCATACGACGCAGACCCAGACCTTTTACACACTGTCTGTGTCTTTCCATCTGGCCCGCAGGACTGCGAACCAGTGTCACTTTAATCATTTTCTTGGACATAACGATTAACCCAGAATCTCTTCGAGTGTTTTGCCACGCTTAGCTGCAACGCTTTCTGCAGCACGCATTGTCTTCAGGCCCTTAAACGTCGCGTTAACAACGTTGACGGGATTAGTTGATCCGTAACACTTTGCCAGTACGTTCTGAATACCAGCAAGCTCAAGAATCGCTCGCATTGCACCGCCGGCGATTATACCGGTACCTTCTGATGCAGGTTGCATGTAAATCCTAGATGCACCGTGGCGTGATTTCACTGGATACTCCAGTGTGGTGCCATCAAGTGAAACAGAGATCATGTTTCGTCGGGCTGCTTCCATGGCCTTCTGAATAGCCAGAGGGACTTCGCGTGCTTTGCCGCGACCGAACCCAACACGACCATTGCCGTCACCAACTGCAGTCAGTGCAGTAAAGGAGAAAATACGACCACCCTTTACTACCTTGGCGACACGGTTTACCTGGATCAACTTCTCCTGCAAACCTTCTTCGTTCTTTCTCGCCTCGTCTTTCAGTGCCATAGTCTTAAACCCTTAGAATTCCAAGCCGCCTTCACGTGCCGCATCAGCTAAAGCCTTTACGCGACCGTGATAGTTGTAACCAGAGCGATCAAACGCCACCTTGCTGATGCCCGCTTGTTTCGCACGTTCCGCAATCAGAGCGCCTATCTTGCCAGCAGCTTCAATATTGCCCGTGGCAGTGCCACGTAATTCTTTTTCTACTGTCGAGGCGCTTACCACCACCACATCACCTGTAGGCGCAATAACTTGTGCATAGATGTGACGGGGCGTGCGGTAAACACACAATCGGTTTACACCCAGTTCTGAGATCTTTGCCCTGGTACGTCGTGCGCGACGGATACGAGCCTGCTTTTTAACATTCATAATGTCACGCCCTATTTATTTCTTCTTCGCTTCTTTTCTGTACACATTTTCGTCCGCATAACGAATACCTTTGCCTTTATAAGGCTCCGGCGGTCTGAATCTACGGATTTCCGATGCAACCTGTCCGAGCAACTGCTTGTCAGTTGAGCTCAAAATGATATCGGTCTGAGTTGGCGTTTCAGCAGTTACGCCAGCCGGCAACTTGTAGTCAATCGGATGTGAATACCCGACTGCGATATTCAACACATCGCCCTGGGCCTTGGCTCGGTATCCGACACCCTGCAGAGTCAGCTTACGCTGAAATCCGGCAGTGACCCCCACAACCATGTTATTGATCAGGGCACGGAAAGTACCTGCAAGCGCATCGGCCTGACGGGAATTGTTCTTTGGAGAAACCTGCACAACACCGGCTTCAACAACAACCTGAACATCGTTGTGAAGAATGGTATTCAGGCTGCCCTTGTTGCCTTTAACAGTGATTGCGCTTCCTGCAATCGCTGTCTCAACACCCTTTGGCAACGTAATCGGGTTTTTAGCTACTCTGGACATAATCGTGCTCTGTATGTGCTGTATCAAAGAATGTTGTGCATCAGAATACTGAGCACAAAACTTCTCCGCCGATACCGGCGGCACGGGCTTTCCTCTCTGTCATCACACCTTGATTGGTGGAGACAATGACTATACCAAGCCCCTGACGGTTGCGTGGCATGTCGTCCTTACCTTTGTACTGACGAAGTCCCGGCTTGCTTACACGGATGATTTCTTCAATAACAGGTTTCCCCTGGTAGTACTTAAGATCGACGGTCAACTGGCTTTTTGCACCATCTGCAACCACCGAGAAACTACCGATATAACCTTCGTCCTGTAATACTTCACAAATCGCCAGCTTCACCTTGGATGACGGGCAACTGACAATTGGCAGTTTGGCCATCTGGGCATTACGAATGCGTGTCAGCAAATCTGCTATTGGATCTGACATACTCATACTAGATACTCCGCTTACCAGCTAGCTTTGGTCAGGCCGGGAACGTCACCACGCATGGCGGCTTCTCGCAGCTTGTGACGGCACATGCCGAATTTTCTGTAAACACCGTGTGGACGGCCTGTGATTCGGCAGCGTCTAGTCTGACGAACCGGGCTGGCATCACGCGGCAGTTTCTGAAATGCAATCTGCGCTTGCCACTTGACTTCATCACTGGCATTCACATCTGCGAGGATCGCTTTCAAAGCTGCGCGCTTCGCAGCAAACTTTGCAACCGTCTCGGTTCTTTTCAACTCACGAGCAATCATAGAGGTCTTGGCCATCTCATGACTCCTTTGCAGCTTTTACTGCCATTGTTTTGAACGGGAAGCGCATTGCCGTAAGCAGCGCACGGCCTTCATCATCGTTCTGCGCTGTGGTCGTTATCGTGATGTCCATTCCACGAACTTTTGCTACTTTATCGTATTCAATTTCAGGAAATATGATCTGCTCAGTCACACCCAGTGCGTAATTACCACGTCCGTCAAATGCTTTTGGATTCAGCCCGCGAAAGTCACGGATTCGTGGAATCGCAATATCCACCAGTCGGTCAATAAATTCATACATGCGCTCTCCGCGCAATGTTACTTTACAGCCGATTGGCCAGCCTGCTCGGATCTTGAAACCGGCAATCGACTTCTTCGCCTTAGTAATAACCGGCTTCTGACCACTGATCATTACCATTTCGGCAACAGCATTATCGAGCAACTTCTTGTCGCCGACAGCTTCGCCAACACCCATGTTGAGTACCACTTTTGTAATTCGTGGCACCCGCATCGGATTGTCAAACCCGAACTGTTTGGTCAGCGCGGGGATAACGTCACTTTTATAAAATTCTTTCGACTGAGCCATGTTGGCGACCTGCGTTCCCGTTAATCAATGACTTTATTCGTGGACTTATAAACGCGCTTCTTCAAACCGTCTTCAACGAGAAAGCCAACTCGATCAGCCTTACTAGTTTCAGGGTTGAAAATAGCAACGTTAGAAATATCCATCGGTGCTTCTTTCTCAACGATACCACCTGTTATTCCTGCATTAGGATTAGGCTTAGTATGTCGTTTTATAACGTTGATTCCACTGACTATAACTTTGTTATCGCCAACCAGACGAGACACCGAACCACGCTTGCCTTTATCTTTTCCAGCGATAACAATTACTTCGTCGTTACTTTTGATCTTACGCATTTTTTTGCGGCCTCAATATCTGTCACAGCACTTCCGGTGCCAGGGAGATGATTCTCATGAACTTTTCAGTACGCAGTTCACGAGTCACCGGCCCAAACACACGAGTACCGATTGGCGCCTGCTGGTTATTGAGCAGGATCGCAGCATTGTCATCGAATTTAATCAGCGAGCCATCACTTCTGCGAACCCCTTTCTTGGTGCGAACGACCAGTGCCGACAGCACTTGACCCTTCTTCACCTTACCTCGGGGAATCGCTTCTTTCACTGTTACCTTGATGACATCCCCGATGCGGGCATAACGACGATGTGAGCCGCCGAGCACCTTGATACACATTACTCGCTTGGCACCACTGTTATCTGCCACGTCTAAATATGACTGTACCTGAATCATCGATTCTCTCCGAACCCTTAAAACTGTCGCTTAAGCAATAACGCTAAATGGCGTCAAAAAAACATTAACTGACCTTTCAGACTTGCGCCGCTTTCTCATCGATAGAGATCAAAGCCCAGGTTTTGGTCTTTGAAATCGGACGCACTTCCTTAACAGTCACCTTATCGCCTTCGCAGCACTCGTTCTTTTCATCATGAGCGTGTAGCTTGGAGGAGCGGGTAATAAACTTGCCGTACACCGGGTGTTTAACCCTGCGCTCGACCAACACAACAATGGACTTGTCCATCTTGTTGCTGACCACTGTACCGGAAACGGTACGACCGGCTTTTACTTCGTTGGTTTCAATAAGTGACATAATCAGGATCCACTTTTCTGCTTTTCAGTAATGATGGTCTTCACACGGGCGATGTCACCCTTAACTACAGAAAGCAGGTGCGTCTGACCAAGTTGACCTGTACGCTTCTGAATTCTGTAGTTGAACTGGTCACGATACAGACCATTAAGCTGCTCATTGAGCTCTGCAACTGACTTTTCACGCAATTCGCTGGCTTTCATTACATCACCGTCCGTCTAACAAAAGTGGTCTCAAACGGAAGCTTTGCCGCTGCGAGCTGGAAAGCTTCTCGCGCCAAGGTCTCGTCAACCCCTTCGATCTCGAACATAACGCGACCCGGCTGGATCTGGGCTACCCAGTACTCAACGCTTCCCTTACCCTTGCCCTGTCGAACTTCAAGAGGTTTCTGAGTTATTGGCTTGTCTGGAAACACTCGAATCCAGATCTTACCACCACGTTTTACGTGACGGGTCATTGCACGTCGGGCTGATTCGATCTGTCGCGCCGTCAGTCGGCCACGACCGATTGCCTTCAAGCCAAACTCGCCGAAATCAACGTTGCTGCCACGATGAGATAAGCCACGGTTACGGCCCTTCATCATCTTTCTAAATTTGGTACGCTTTGGTTGTAACATCTTGGCCTATCCTCTACTTGGTCGCTTTCTGCGGAGCCGCGTGGACTTCCTTCAGATCCAGGATTTCGCCTTTGAAAATCCAGACCTTAACGCCAATAATCCCGTAAGTTGTGCTGGCTTCCGACGTAGCATAGTCAATGTCAGCTCGCAGCGTATGAAGCGGAACGCGACCCTCACGATACCACTCTGTCCGAGCAATCTCAGCACCACCCAATCGACCACCGACTTGGATCTTTATCCCCTCGGCACCTTGGCGCATTGCGTTTTGTACAGCACGCTTCATCGCACGCCGGAACATTACACGTCGCTCAAGCTGCTGGGTAATGCTGTCTGCTACCAACAGCGCATCAAGATCAGGCTTTCGAATTTCTTCGATATTGATGTGCACAGGCACACCCATTTTCGCGATCAGCGCTGCACGCAGCACTTCAACGTCTTCACCTTTTTTACCGATCACGATACCAGGACGGGCAGAATGAATGGTGATGCGAGCTGTTTGTGCCGGGCGTTCAATATCAATCCGGGAAACAGATGCACTTGCCAACTGTTTGCGAATGTATTCACGAACTTGCAAATCAACAAGCAAATGCTCAGCATAATTTTTGCCTTCAGCAAACCAAACTGAAGTGTGCTTTTTAACTATACCAAGCCGAATTCCGGTTGGATGTACTTTCTGACCCATCCTGATCTCCTACTTATCGGCTACTTTAACGGTAATGTGGCAGGTGCGTTTAACGATCCGGTCAGCGCGGCCTTTAGCACGCGGACGAATACGCTTCAAGCTCATACCTTCATCGACATAGATAGTGGAGACTTTCAGTTCATCCACATCCGCCCCTTCATTATGCTCCGCGTTAGCGATTGCAGAATTCAACACTTTCTTGATGACGTCAGCGCCTTTTTTCGGGCTATACGTCAACAGTTGCAGTGCTTCTTCTACTGCTTTGCCGCGAATCTGATCAGCAACCAGCCTTGCCTTCTGGGCAGAGAGCCGAGCGCCGCGCAATATTGCTACAACTTCCATCTCATTATCCCCGCTAATCAGCGCTTGGCTTTCTTGTCAGCCGCGTGGCCACGGTAATTCCGTGTCAGCGCGAATTCGCCCAGCTTGTGGCCTACCATGTCTTCGGAAATAAACACTGGCACATGCTGCTGCCCGTTATGCACGGCAATAGTCAACCCGAGCATATCCGGAGAAATCATCGAGCGACGCGACCAAGTCTTGATCGGACGCTTATCATTAGCATCCCGCGCTGTCTGCACTTTTTTCATCAAATGAAGGTCGATAAATGGACCTTTTTTAAGTGAACGTGGCACTTTTATTTCCTCTGTAGTCAGGCCTTATCGGCTCGCATTTCTACGGCGTACGATCATCTTGGTAGTACGCTTGTTTGTCCTGGTCTTGTAACCCTTGGTTGGAACGCCCCACGGTGATACCGGATGACGTCCACCTGAAGTACGACCCTCACCGCCACCCATCGGGTGATCAACCGGGTTCATTGCCACGCCGCGCACTGTTGGGCGCACACCGCGCCAACGCTTGGCACCAGCTTTACCCAGTGAGCGCAAGCTGTGCTCAGAATTTGAAACTTCACCGAGAGTTGCGCGACAATCAGCCAACACTTTGCGCATCTCGCCTGATTTCAGACGCAGAGTCGCGTGATTACCTTCCTTTGCAACCAACTGGGCTGAACCGCCGGCAGAGCGTGCAATTTGCGCACCCTTGCCAGGCTTCATTTCAACGCAGTGAACAGTGCTGCCTAGCGGAATGTTACGCAAAGGCAGGCAATTACCTGTCTTGATCGGCGCATCATGTCCTGAAACTAATGTATCACCAGCAGCTACTTTTGCCGGCGCGATGATATATCGACGCTCACCGTCTGCATACAATACCAACGCTATGTTTGCGGTGCGGTTAGGGTCATATTCAAGACGCTCAACCTTGGCAACAATACCGTCTTTATCACGACGGAAATCCACAATTCGATACTTCTGCTTGTGTCCACCACCGACATGACGCGTGGTGATTCGACCAGCATTGTTACGACCACCGGTTTTTGCTTTTGCGGTGACCAGAGGTGCGTAGGGCTCCCCTGTATGCAGCTCTTTGTTTACAATCTTTACGACAAACCTGCGCCCTGGCGAGGTGGGTTTACATTTTACGACTGCCATAACCGCGACCCTTCCTTACACCGCTGTTGCAAAGTCAATTTCCTGACCCTGCGCAAGCTTGACGTAAGCCTTTTTCCAGTTTGATTTTTGACGAATCTTGCCGCGTGAAGTGCGCTTGGTTTTGCCCTTCACATTCAGCACCTGAAGATCTTCAACCGTGACGTTGAATAACTTCTCGATCGCCTCGCGAATCTCCGGTTTGGTAGCATCATTAGCAACACGGAAGGCAATTTGATTGCGCTTCTCAGCCATGATGGCAGCCTTCTCAGAAATATGCGGGCCTACGATAACGGAATACAGTCTCGCTTGGTTCATGCCAGCATCTCCTCAACTTTTTTAAGCGCAGGAACAGTCATGATCACCTTTTCAAATCCAATCAGACTGACCGGATCAAGGCCTGCTACGTCAAGCACATCTACTTTGTGTAGATTGCGCGCAGCTAGGTAAAGGTTTTCAGCGACTTCATCTGCAACAATCAAAACGTTTTCAACAGCGAACTCTTTAAGTTTGTTAGCGAGATCTTTGGTCTTGTGTGAATCCAATGTGAAGTGCTCGACAACGATCAGGCGATCCTGACGAAGCAACTCAGACAGGATGCTACGCATAGCACCACGATACATCTTACGGTTGATTTTTCTGCTGTGATCCTGAGGGCGGGCTGCAAATGTAACACCACCTGATCGCCAGATCGGGCTACGGGTAGTACCTGCACGAGCACGACCGCTACCTTTCTGACGCCAAGGCTTACGCCCACCACCTCGAACGTCTGAACGGGTTTTCTGCTGCACAGTGCCCTGACGAGCACCCGCAAGGTACGTCACCACGGCCTGATGAACCAAGGCTTCGTTGAATTCTTTGCCAAACGTTTCCTCTGATACAGAAACCGTGGCCGCTCCGGACTGGTTACCGAGCTTTGAAAGATTGACTTCGATCATCGCTTACCCCCTAGACCCGACAGACTTGACGGAAGGACGAACTATCACGCACGAACCAGTCGCACCGGGAATAGCACCTTTCACGATCAAGAGATTGTTATCGGAATCCACGCGAATTACTTCTAGAGACTGAGTGGTTACCCGCACATCACCAAGATGGCCAGCCATCTTTTTGCCTTTCCATACCCGACCTGGAGTCTGGCACTGGCCGATAGAACCTGGGGCACGGTGTGAGAGCGAGTTGCCGTGAGTGGCATCTTGCATACGGAAATTGTGACGCTTGATCGCACCAGCGTAACCTTTACCTTTTGAAGTACCGGTTACATCGACCTTCTGACCAGCCTCGAAAATTGACACTGTCAATTCACTGCCAGGGCTGAAATCTGCAAGCTCTTGTTGACCTGCGCGGAACTCCCACAGACCGAGCCCTGCTCCTGTTCCAGCCTTGGCGAAGTGGCCGGCCTCAGAACGACTTACTCGGGAAGCCTTGCGCTCACCAACAGTCACCTGAACAGCGCTATAGCCATCAACTTCCTCAGTCTTGAGCTGAGTAACTCTGTTTGGGCTGACCTCAACCACTGTTACCGGGATAGACTCGCCAGCTTCAGTGAATATTCGGGTCATGCCGCTCTTTCGACCGACCAAACCAATCGACATTTTTAGAACCTCATCGTGTACGGGGCTTGAACCCGCTATGGCTGCTATCGCATTACACCATGTCTGCTTCAGGACAATATCTGTCCGTTGAGCTCGCTGTTATCAGTGATTTTTTTACTGAATCATTTCTCGCTACTATTAAACAAACCGGTCTAACACAAAACCCTTAGTTATTTTAGCCCTTACCCAAGACTGATTTGCACTTCAACACCAGCCGCCAGGTCCAGCTTCATAAGCGCATCCACTGTTTTTTCTGTTGGCTCAACGATATCGAGGAGGCGCTTGTGCGTTCTGATTTCATACTGATCCCGTGCATCCTTGTTCACATGCGGGGATATCAATATGGTGAAGCGCTCCTTGTTCGTTGGAAGCGGTATCGGACCACGCACTTGCGCGCCGGTACGCTTGGCAGTATCTACTATCTCCTGAGTAGACTGATCGATCAGCCGATGATCAAAGGCTTTTAGCCGGATTCTGATACGCTGATTTTGCATCTACTCTACTCTCCAAAAACTTTTTTAAATTAATCAGTTACTTTTTGTGAGGCTAAAAATGCTCTTGAGTACCTGAAAAAAGGAGACGGAATTCTAAGACCGAAGCCCGCCAGTGTCAACAACAAAACCTTTAATTAGTAATTTAGTTCTTTCCTACAAAAAAGAGGCGTCCGCAGGCCGCCTCTTTTCATCGCAAAACTCTTGCCCGATTACTTAATAATCTTGGCAACAACACCCGCGCCAACGGTACGGCCGCCTTCGCGAATAGCGAAACGCAAACCATCGT
>CAMBPO010000023.1 GCA_945869725.1 Klebsiella pneumoniae | reverse complement strand
CCTCGGCTGCCATCAGTCTGGCTATGCGATTTTTACTGGCAGTTTCACCTTCATCTGTCAGATCTTCATGCATCCGAGGTGCGCCAATAGCACCTTGGCTATCCGAGTGAACCTCGCGGATACGCTCCAGCAATCGCTCATTATCAACTGCTCGAGCACTGGCTGGACGTCCCTCCCAGTCGTAATAACCACTGGGTGAGACTTTTAAACACCGACACATAAGGCGAATGGGAAACTCATCGCGACAACGTTGAATCGCCTGGTACTTCAGGTCGATCCCCTGGCAAAGAACGTTGCCGCTTCGCGTAAAAAATCCCATTCCTTTTTCACGCGGGCCGGCTCTCGCTTGAGCTGGGCGACTTCCTCATCTCGGGCATGGCCTGAACCACTGAACGCTTGTTGACCTTGAGAGTCGATTTCGCGCCGCCAGCGGCTCAACAGATTAGCTCCGGTGCCTACCTACCTGGGAACAACTGACACCGGGCTGGCGAGCCTGTTCAACAGCACCTTTTTTAAACTCTGGAATGTACTTTCTTCTCTTTGGCATGAACACTTCTTCTGCCGATTATGAGGCTTTTTTGAAGTGTCCGTGAAGACGGGGTAGAACCCAATCATCAATAGATCTGGTCAGATAAATCTAATCAGGTGAAATAATTTTTTACCCCGCTTAATAACGACAAATCGATTAAACAGGGAGTCACTCTTTGTCAAATTCTGTTCAGGGTCTAGATCTTTTCTTCCATTTACAGAAACAGCACCTGAATCCACAAACTCCCGAGCAACCCTATTAGAGCTAGCGAGACCCGTGCGGACAAGAGCATCAATTAACCCAATTGACTCAGCACCCACATCGGTTACCGCCAGACCATCCATGCGTAATTGCTCAAAATCCGATTCCGTCAGATCTAAAAGGATTCCGGTAAATAAGGAGCTACTAATCCTGATAGCTGCCGCCACTCCTTTGTCTCCGTGCACAAGTCTTGTGACAGCCTCTGCCAAGACATGCTGTGCGCGTGGTCGATCGCCAGAAGCCAGATCAGCCATCTGCAACTCATCGATTTGCACTGGCGTCAAGAATGTAAAGTACTTTAAAAATCTATACACATCTGCGTCTGCAGTACTTAGCCAAAACTGATAAAAGGCATATGGTGAGGTCTTGTTCGAATCCAACCAAACCGTGCCGGACTCTGTTTTTCCAAATTTTTGACCATCAGCCTTTGTAACCAGCGGCAACGTAAGGCCAAAGACCTGCCCCTGATACATCCGCCGTGTCAGGTCAATGCCGCCAGTTATGTTGCCCCACTGGTCGCTACCCCCGATCTGCAGGGTGCAGCCATACCGCTTGTGTAGCTCAGCAAAATCGAATGACTGCAAAATCATATAGCTGAATTCTGTGAACGAGATACCTGACCCTTCACGCTCAAGCCTTTGCTTGACAGACTCCTTTTGAATCATGGCGTTTACAGAGAAATGTTTACCGACATCTCTAAGAAAATCCAGAGCACTCAAATCACTTGTCCAGTCCAGGTTGTCAACCACAACAGCGGAATTATGTCCACAATCGAAGTCTAAATATTGCTCTAACTGGGCACGCAACTTGTCAACCCAATCACCCACAATATCCCCGGAATTTAACTGGCGCTCCGCCGACTTAAAGCTCGGATCTCCAATCAACCCGGTTGCACCGCCAACCAAAGCAAGCGGTCTGTGGCCCGCCAATTGAAACCTCCGTAATGCGAGCAATGGAACCAGGTGCCCGATATGCAAGCTATCTGCGGTAGGGTCAAAGCCGCCATACAAGGTACGCTTAGCACCTGAAAAGTGGGAGCGCAACTCATCTTCTGATGACATCTGCGCAATCAACCCTCTTAAGTCTAAATCTTTAAACAAATTTGCTGGCAAATCAGCCATAACATCTCTAGCCTCAAACTCACTCAGAAGAACCCTGATTCTACAACATCATCTCTAATAAGACTTGACCTAGACACCAAAAGCCTTAAGAATCGGCTGCTGACCGATCTTAAGATTACAGCTGGGACTCGTGCCACAGAAACACAATTTACAATTAGAACGCTCATGACTCCGATGAATTCAGCCCCCGGCATCCTGAAAAAACTCCGATCGACAAATCACTTGCTCGCTGTAAGCGTTATCTGTTTTGCTATGACTTTGATGACCATGCTGTCACCGAAAGATCCTGCACACGGCGATCGGTTGCGGCACGAGATAAATGGGATTGTTAACAGTATTGATCACCTTGATCCGCAATTGGGAGTCATAGGTGCAGGGTCTTCAGCAAGCCAGATTATGCACAACGTTGCAAAAGTTGCCAACGAAGCCGCTCAACAGTCCTATGAAGAAGCTCTAACCCAACAAGTTATCGTGCGCCCCGGCGACAACCTGTCATCACTTTTCAATCAGGTAGGCCTAAGTGCTCAAGATCTGTTCAGAGTTATTAACAGCTCTGACGCATCATCGGTATTGAACAGACTCTTTCCTGGTAACCAACTGAGCTTTTACATACCCGAACCAGGCCAACTCAAGCGCCTGGAAGTATTTACATCTCCACTGGAGGGGTATGTCTTCACACTTATCGATTCAAGTTATAACATCGAACCTATCAGCAGATCTGCAGATATTCGCCAAGTTTTGCGACATGGCAACATATCTGACAGCCTGTTTTTGGCCGGGCAACAGGCAGATATCCCTGCAAATGTGATTATGAGCATGGCAGATATCTTTGGTGGAGTGATTGACTTCCTGATGGACCCACGGCAAGGAGATGAATTCAGCATTCTCTACGAGGAAAAATATCTGGACGGACAACTTGTTGGTTTCGGAGAGATTCTTGCTGCTCAATTTGTCAATCAAGGGCGCGAACACTTAGCCATGAGATATACAACCGCGTCTGGTGAATCTAGCTTTTTTAGTCCCGACGGCGAAAGCATGTCCAAGGCATTCCTCAAAAACCCGCTTGATGTTTTCAGAATCAGTTCGAACTTTAACCCAAGTCGAATGCATCCGATTCTGAATACAATTCGTGCGCACCGAGGCACAGATTATGCAGCTCCAACAGGAACACCCGTCAGAGCTACTGCAGATGGCACTGTTATGTCTGCATCCCGCAACGGATCTTACGGGAAACTGGTAGTGATCGAGCATCACTCAGCTTTCGAGACCAAGTATGCTCATCTTAACGATTATGCAGCCGGCATTCGAAAAGGAGCGAAAGTTCGTCAAGGCCAGATTATTGGCTATGTCGGGGCAACCGGCGGAGCAACTGGACCTCACCTTCACTATGAGTTTTTGGTGAGAGGAGTACATAAAGACCCAAGGACTGTGTTGGACCAATTACCCCAGGCAATCGCGCTGGACGAAGGCGAAATGGCACGATTTCGCGAACATACAAGAGACATTATTCGCCAATTCGCCAGATCCAGGCCTGATGGACGCCTACTCAGCCTTAACAGCCAGACTGATAAACGCTCTTTCGAAACTATGAACTGAAAATCATGGATGATGTTGCTTACTATATAGGCATTATCTCCGGTACAAGCATGGACGGGATAGATTGCGTTGTAGTGAGCCTGCGAAACGGGCATTTAGATCTGGTAGCAACCCAATCCTCGAAATATCCAGATGAACTCAGGCTTAAACTCTTTGATGTCTGCGCGAATCCTACCCTGACACTACTCGAATTCGGTCAACTGGACATTGCCGTAGGCAAGGCGTTTGGGAACGCCGTAAATAACCTGCTAGAAACCCACAAAATTCGGCCAGAAGCAATCACGGCGATAGGCAGTCACGGGCAAACTGTCTTTCATTCTCCGTCCTCTCGCGATGCATTCAGCCTTCAGATCGGCGATCCAAATACAATTGCTCACACCACAGGAATAACTACTGTTGCCGATTTCAGACAAAGAGATGTGGCGGCCGGGGGCCAAGGTGCGCCACTCGCACCGCTTTTCCATCAATTCTATTTTTATCATCCACAAAGCAACCGATTCATATTAAATATAGGCGGCATTAGCAATATTACCTCGATTAATATTGAAGAACTTTCGACGCCCGTAGGTTTTGACACTGGCCCCGGCAATGCACTGATGGATCTTTGGATTACACAATGGCTCCAGCTTCCTTATGACTCCGATGGGGCATGGGCGGCAAGTGGTGCAATCGACAAAGTCCTGCTGGATAGATTTCTGTCAGAGGACTACTTCCGAAGACCAGCGCCTAAAAGCACAGGCCGCGAGTTGTTTAACCACAAATGGCTGGAGGAATGCCTGAAAGGACTACATACCATTGAACCAGCGGATGTTCAGAGGACGTTACTTGAGTTGACAGCCCGTACTGTAGCGGATGCGCTGTTAGAAACGCGGCCGGATAAGGCCAACAATAAAGTTGAGTTATTGGTCTGCGGTGGCGGGGCTTACAATAAAACACTGATGCGCCGATTACAGGAGTTACTTCCCAACTCAAAAGTCAGCAGCACTGCATCACACGGCATGCCACCCGATTGGATCGAAGCCTGTACCTTTGCTTGGCTGGCATCCAAAACAATGAACAGAGAAAGGGTAGATACCAGAGTGCTGACAGGCTCTCGAGAACCAGTAGTGCTGGGCGGCGTCTATTTCAGCTGAAATATCAATGTGCTATATAGAGAATGATGACCCGCAGCCACATGTAGTGGATGCCATGGGGTTCTTTACCACAAATCGGGCGCCCTCAAGGTTTTCAACGTAATCGACCCGCGCACCGACCAGATATTGATAACTCAAAGGATCAACAAGCAATGTAGCGCCTTTATTCTCGACCACTGTATCTTCCTCAGAGACAGCACTCTCAAAGCTGAACCCATATTGAAAACCTGAACAGCCGCCTCCGGTCACAAAGACACGCAATTTAAGGTCAGGCTTACCCTCCTCGTCGACCAGCAATTTTACTTTTGAGGCAGCATTGTCTGTTAACGATATGATGACTGGCTCAAATGTTTGGACGCTTGACATGTCTGAAAATTTGCCCCAGTTGCTCTATCAATAATCGAGAGGTGATTATGGTCTTACCCTAGTAATTTGGTCAACTATTAAGATCCAAACAAAACTAGACCACTTTACATTTTAAACAGAGGCAAACATTGGATTTGCAAACGTCATGGCATCAGCGCTATTGAGTGAAGCCCTGCTGTCTCGACACATCCAAACATAATATTCATATTCTGAACAGCCTGACCCGAAGCGCCCTTTACCAGATTATCAATGACAGAGAGCACCACAATGGTATTACTTGCACTGAGATAGTGAACGGCCAATTGGCAGATATTTGAACCTTTCACATTACGGGTTGCCGGCAAACCACCCTTTGGCAAAACATCAACAAACGGCTCATCCCGGTAGCGACGCTCGTATACTGCCTGGAGGTCGTCAGCAGAAACATGGCCCGCAGGTGCAGCATACAACGTTGCATTAATACCTCTGATCATGGGTGCCAGATGCGGAATAAAAGTCAGACCTACATCACTACCCGCGGCCAACTTCAAACCTTGAGATATCTCTGGAAGATGCCGGTGGCCAGCAACACCATATGCGCTGAAAGACTCTGATGCCTCTGCTAGCAAGCTTCCAACTGCAGCCTTACGACCCGCACCGCTAACACCTGACTTTGCATCGGCAATCAAGCGCATCGGGTCAATCAAACCCGCTTCAAGCAAAGGAATAAAACCCAGCTGAACAGCAGTTGGGTAACATCCGGGAACAGCAACCAGTTGTGCATGGCGAATTTTGTCACGATTGACCTCTGGCAGACCGTAAACGGCCTTTTCAATCAACTCCGGGCTTTCATGCGGCTCCTTGTACCAATGCTCCCATTCAGCGCGGTCCTTCAGCCTGAAGTCGGCGGAAAGGTCAACAATGCGGACTCCTCTTTCCATCAGGCTACGCGCTGACCGCATGGCGACATTGTGAGGAGTTGCAAAAAAGACCACATCACAGCGCGCAAGAACTTCATCATCCGGCGCAGTGAACGGCAGATCGACGTATCCTCTGAGATTAGGGAACAGTACTGAAACCGCCGTACCCTCCATTTCGCGTGAGGTTACAACTTCAATGCTGACGTCATCTCGTGGCGCCAGCAGTCTCAGCAGCTCCACTCCTGTATATCCGGTAGCACCTACAATACCGACCTTGATCACATTGCCCTCCAATACAATTTGTATCTCGCCATATCAGAATCACTTGTGCATTCTATCATTGCCAATCTTTTATAAGTCGATTTTTGCTGTACGGTTTCAATGCACAACGGCATAATCCAAGTCCACTGGAAGTGATACAAAGAGGTGATAAACCATGGCCTGGATTGAAGCGTTGCATATTATCTCTGTGATCTGCTGGTTCGCAGGGATTTTCTACTTGCCCAGACTTTTTGTTTATCACGCCATGAGTGACGATCAAGTCAGCAAAGACAGATTCGTGATCATGGAACGAAAATTATACCGCGGCATCATGACACCTTCCGCCATCGCCACGGTGATTTTTGGTGCTTGGCTTATTGCGTCCGCACCTGACTTTTATCTGCGACAGGGCTGGTTGCACGCAAAACTCGGCCTGGTGTTCTTGTTGATCATCTACCATCTGAGTTGCGGATGGTTCTGGGCAAGATTCCGCGATGGGCGCAATACGCACAGCCACGTTTTCTTCCGATACTACAATGAAGTACCCGTTATAGCACTGATAGCCATTGTAATTCTGGTCGTTGTAAAACCCTTCTGATACAGAATGTTTCTTGGCGGAGAACGTGTGCAGAGACGAATCAAACCAATGGTGGTATGTATTTCAGGCCTCGACCCAACTGGCGGTGCAGGAATACAGGCAGATATAGAAACCCTGGCTGCTATGGATTGTTTTGCACTGCCAATCATCAGTTCACTGACGGTGCAAACAACGAGTAACGTTCTGGAGACTCATCCGGTTAACCCGCATGTGCTGCGCCGGCAATTTGATGCTCTGATAGAATCGGGTCTTGAAATCAGCGCTATAAAATTGGGATTGATTGACAGCGCACAAACACTTCTGTGTATCGCTGAAATACTGAAACAACACAGCCAAATTCCCGTGATCGCTGACCCCGTCCTCAAAGCTGGCGGGGGCTATGAGTTCGTTAATCAACAGATGATCGACGATTATATTCAACATATTCTGCCCAGGTGTCTTGTACTGACCCCCAACATCCAGGAACTGAAACGACTCCGGCCTATCGCCAGCACCGAGGATGCAGCGCTTGACGAGCTTTGTAGGCTCGGTTGCAAGTACGTATTACTCACTGGGACGCACCGCCAAAGTGAGGATGTCTCTAACAGGCTCTTTGGTTGCAATAACCCAAAATTAGACAAGTCATGGTCTTGGCCACGCCTTGCATATGAGTATCACGGCTCAGGCTGCACACTCGCAAGCGCACTTGTGGCCGGCGTGGCAAAAGGCCTTGATGTTGAGTCAGCAGCCTTTAAAGCCCAACAATTTACATGGGATGCATTGAATAGAGCGATACCGCGCAGACTTGGACAGAGCCTGCCTGACCGGCGTCATTCACAAGCAAGCGATCAGGCTTCTAAACCATGGCCTCTGCTAGAATAGTCGCTCGAAAAATCTGGAATTTAGGCAGGACTTGATGTGGTAAATCAGAAATTGTTGTCCGGCCTGTATGCCATCACTGACGATGTTTTGATCTCAGAGCAAAATCTGCTGTCAGCTTGTGAACAGGCGTTGATAGGTGGTGCCGGTGTCTTGCAGTATCGAAGCAAAACCAAAATTGATCAGCCGGCTTCGTTTGCAAAGCGCCGGCAAACTGCTGTCGGACTGCGGGAGTTATGCCATCGCTACAATGCCCTGCTGATAATCAATGACGATCTGGATTTGTGCCAGGCGGCCGATGCCGATGGAGTGCATTTAGGGCAACATGACTTGCATATCTCAGAGGCAAGACACAGGCTTGGGCGCCACGCAATTATTGGCGTGACCTGCCATAACAACGATCAATTGGTTGCAACTGCCGAGAGGCATGGAGCAGACTATGTCGCACTGGGGCGTTTTTTCGATTCAAAAACAAAACCCGGAGCGTCTAAAGCCAATATTGAAGATTTGATACGTATAAGACAAAAAACTCAATTACCGATCGTTGCAATTGGCGGGGTCACTGCTGACAGCGCCAAGTTGTTGATCGACGCCGGGGCCGACATGATCGCGGCCATTTACTATATTTTTTCAAGCGATGAGATCGCGGCGCGTGCCAGCATCCTGTCATCACTTTTTGCCCAGAAGAGGAATTAGTTATTGTGTCCGAACAGCACCCAAAAATGAGCACGAACAGATCTGCTGCGCTTTTTGAGGAGGCGCAACTGTATATCCCAGGCGGCGTCAACTCACCAGTCAGAGCGTTTCGTGGCGTAGGCGGAACACCTTTGTTCTTTAACCACGGCGAGGGCGCCTGGTTGATTGACGAAGATAACAATCGATATGTGGACTATGTTGGGGCATGGGGCCCACTGATTCTCGGCCATTGTCATCCGGCAGTCATCAACGCACTGCAAACCCAGTTGAGCAGAGGACTTGGATATGGCGCATCCACCGCTGCTGAAGTCGAAATTGCTAAAACAATATGCAAGCTTGTGCCTTCAATAGAAAAGGTAAGGCTGGTTACCTCAGGAACAGAGGCAACCATGAGCGCGATTCGACTGGCTCGTGGGTTTACCCGCAGAGACAAAGTCATCAAGTTTGAAGGCTGCTATCACGGTCATGTTGACGGACTGCTGGTCAAAGCAGGATCTGGCGCGCTGACACTGGGAGAGCCCGATTCACTGGGGGTCCCCAAAGCCTACACCGATCTGACCTATGTGCTGCCATTTAATGATTTAGATGCATTAAATGCGCTGTTTGCCAAAGAGGGCGACAGTATCGCCTGTATCATTGTTGAGCCCGTTGCCGGAAATATGAACCTTGTGCCGCCTGTTCCAGGATTTCTGGAAACCATGCGTGATCTTTGTACACAGCATGGCAGCGTTTTGATATTTGATGAAGTAATGACCGGATTTCGTACCGCCCTGGGCGGTGCACAATCTGTTTATGGGGTATCGCCCGACCTGACCACTTTGGGTAAAGTAATTGGTGGCGGCCTGCCTGTTGGCGCTTTTGGTGGGCGAGCGGATATCATGAACTGTATTGCTCCCTTAGGGGCTGTCTATCAGGCAGGCACTCTGGCAGGCAGTCCGCTTGCTGTTGCCGCCGGCCTAGCAATGCTCAATGAGATCCAGAAACCAGGATTTTATGAGTCATTAACGGCTCATACCGCTGAAATGCTTGCCGGGTTGCAAGAACGCGCTAACCACGCCGGCATTCCATTTTCGACCAATCAGGTTGGCGGAATGTTCGGCTGCTTCTTCACAAGCGAAAAGAAAGTGACAACCTTTGATCAGGTGATGGCATGTAATGTGCCTCAGTTCAAACGTTACTTTCATTTGATGCTGGAGAATAACGTATACCTGGCACCCTCGGCATTTGAAGCAGGATTTGTCTCAGCAGCGCACGGGCAGGCAGAAATTGCCCAGACACTTGCTGCTGCTGATAAAGCCTTTAGCAGCCTATAAAGCCCATTTACCCAATGACTCTACCAACCCCGAAGATCGGAAATATTGCAAATGACAAAGCTGGACGTTTACGGAATCGGTAACGCATTGGTCGATAAGGAATTTGAAGTAGAGGATGCCTTTTTTGTAGAAGCAGGTATCCAGAAAGGCTTCATGACACTAATCGATCAATCACAACAAGAACAGTTACTGTCCCTGCTTAATCGAAGATACCCGATCAAAAAGCGCGCGGGCGGGGGCTCTGCAGCTAACTCTTTATACGCGCTGAGCCAATTCGGAGGCAAAGCGTTTTATACCTGTAAAGTCGCCAACGATGAAACTGGCGACTTTTATGTCTCAGAGCTTGGCAACCATAATATTCAGACCAACCTGAGTGCGGAACGCGAAAGCGGTCACACCGGACGCTGCATCGTCATGGTAACTCCCGATGCGGAGCGCACAATGCTTACCCATCTAGGTATTTCACAGTATGTATCTGTTGATGACCTGAATCTGGACGCCGCCGCCAAAGCTCAGTATATATATATTGAGGGCTATCTGGTTACTTCGGAGACTTCAAGAATTGCCGGCATTAAACTGAAGCAGCATGCCGAGCGGACAAATGTCAAAACCGCACTGACATTTTCCGACCCTGCAATGGTGGAGTACTTTGCTGACGGGATTAATCAACTGATCGGGGGCGGTGTTGATCTGTTATTCTGCAATGAAAAAGAGGCAAAAATCTGGTCTGGCGAAGAAGATTTTGATGCGGCCTGCAAAAAAATCGGCACCATCGCCAAGCAGTTTGCGATTACCCGCGGTGCTCAGGGCGCCTTGTTGTTTGATGGTGAACGCTACATCAACATCGCGCCGCACAAAGTTATTGCTGTTGATACCAACGGGGCTGGCGACATGTTTTCAGGCGCATTTATGTTTGGTGTAACCCAAGGCATGTCATTCCAGGACGCCGGCGATCTTGCCAGCCTGGCATCCGCCACCGTTGTATCGGAATTCGGCCCCAGGCTTACCCCCGCGCAACACCAGGAGATTCTGACAAGGTTTTTAGCCTCGCGGCCGTCATGATGTGCCGGCCTGTTCCCGGCACATCCGCACGATTACTGTACTCGCTGGAACACCTGCTCCTGACCATCGGCCAGTTGGCGCATTTGCTCAGGCGAGTCAAACTCAACACGACTGACAACCTCCTGTCCCATTGCGTTAAGACGAATGTTATCCGCATCTACCCATTCGTAAGGGAAACTCATTCCAAACTCGCGAACAGTGACATCGGTTTCACCATAAACAAGTGTCATGGCCTGACCTTGAATTTCCGCTGACCAGGCACCGATAATCATCTCAGCTTTTGTAGGCTCAGGAGTTGATGCGCATGAAACCAAAAACAATGACACCAGTAATGTTCCAACTAACTGCAGATTACGCATAACTTTTCTCCTGTTTTATGGGTGGTTTTAACGTCTAACTAAAGTGTAATGCAGCAAACAGTTTTTCGCATGCTTTAAATCGACGCGGCTTCATGCAAGCCGATAAAATCTGGCAGCTGATTCTGATGTAAGCGTTGTTTCGTGCAGGACAATTGAAGAAGGAAAATCAATATGACAAAGCCAGTCAATGGCACATACCGTCACTATAAAGGACCTCTTTACGATGTACTGGGATTGGCTCGCCATAGCGAAACAGAGGAGTGGCTGGTGGTTTATCGCCCGCAGTATGGCGAGCGCGGGCTGTGGGTGCGTCCGCTGGATATGTTCACCGAACAGGTAATCCATAACGGCAATTCAGTGCCCAGATTTGAGTATGTCGGCACTCACGCAGGCGCTGACATTGATAACATTGACGTCAGGGACTAGTGGTAGACGACGCCTTGCGCTGTGCGTTCTTGGCAGCAATTTTTTCGCGTCGCCGCTCCTGCATGACCAGCGACATTGGCTCTCCGATATGGGTTTCACCTCGCTCCCGGGCCAACTGCATCTGCCGCTCACGCTCAGCAAAGCGCTCAACCTTTTCCTGGGTATGGCGATCGAAACAGTGTGGACAACTGACGCCCGGTTTAAAGTGTTGTGATGTTTTCTCCTCATCTGTGATTGGCATACGACAAGCGTGGCATTGATCATAGGTGCCTCTTTCGAGGCGATGATTGACGGTCACGCGGTTATCAAACACAAAACACTCACCGCGCCAGAGGGATTGCTCCTCAGGCACTTCCTCAAGATATTTGAGGATGCCACCCTGTAAATGATAAACCTCAGAAAATCCGCTCTGTTTCAGGAAAGCGGTCGATTTTTCACATCGAATTCCACCCGTGCAGAACATCGCCACCTTTTTATGACGAGCCGGATCAAGGTTTTGCTGCACAAAATCAGGAAATTCGCGAAACGCATCGGTCTCAGGGTTGATTGCGCGTTCAAAACTGCCAATTTCAAACTCGTAATGATTCCGGGTATCAATCAGCAACACTTCCGGATCAGAAATCAGTGCATTCCAATCCTGTGGCTTAATGTAGGTACCTACGATATGGCAGGGATCAATATCCTCAACACCCATGGTAACAATCTCGCTTTTGAGTTTGACCTTGGTCCGATAGAATGGATTTTCATCGGTCACGGATTCTTTGATTTCAATCGGTGCCAGACGCTCATCGGCTCGAATCCAGCGTATCACTGCATCAATGCCGTCTCGCGAGCCTGCGATGGTGCCGTTGATTCCTTCCCTCGCAAGCAGCAGAGTTCCTCTGACAGCATTCTCCATCAATATTTTGTGGAAGGGCGCTCGCAACGCTTGATAGTCTTCAAGGCGGACAAAGCGATACATCGCTGCCACCACAACGGGCTTGTTCATCTGCAATACTCTCCAATCTGCTCACCGGAACGTAAAACCGGCGCTGGTCAAAACGCGCGCATCTTATACCAGATCAAGTTCATGCTCATTGATTATGCGCAAGAATGCCTGACCATATTTGGTCAATTTTCCTTGACCGACCCCATTAACTGACAGCATCTGCTGTGAGTTCAGGGGTCTTAACTGAACCAGTTCCAGCAGGGTTACATCATGAAAAATGACATAGGGCGGCACATCAAACTGCTCAGCCAACTGCTTGCGACAGGCCCTGAGCGCCTCAAACAGGCGTCTGTCTTCAGGCAGCATAGCCTGATCTGACTGGCGCTGGCGTACGCCCTTACTACTGACTTCCTGCACATCCTCACGCAGGCGGATATTCTCATCACCTTTTAGAACGGGGCGGGCGCGCGCTGTCAGGTAAAGCCCTCCGAAACTGTTGTGATCCACACCCAGATACGCCCTTGCCACCAATTGACGGAAGACTGACTGCCACTGAGACTTGTCAAGGTCTCTGCCAATCCCAAATGTACTCAGATTGTGATGGCCATTCTGGAGAACACGCTCGCTCTCTAAACCGGAAAGCACCTCAATCAGGTATGCAACACCAAAGCGCTGACCTGTGCGGTACACACACGACAATGCTTTCTGACTGGCAACCGTTCCATCCCACGTCGGGGCGGGATTGAGACAGGCATCACAGTTATTGCAGCGATCGGGAGCCTCCTCACCAAAATACTGTCGCAATGCCTGACGGCGGCAACTGGTAATCTCACAAAGCCCAAGCATGGCATCCAGCCTGATGCGCTCAAGCCGTTTGAATTGTTCATTCCCCTGAGACTCATCCATCATCTGACGCAGTTTTATAACGTCCTGCAATCCATAGACCATCCAGGCAGTTGCAGGTTCCCCATCTCTCCCGGCGCGCCCCGTCTCCTGATAGTAGGATTCGATGCTCTTGGGCAGATCCAGATGCACAATAAATCGCACATCTGGCTTGTCTATACCCATCCCAAAGGCGATGGTAGCAACCACAATGACGCTGTCTTCCCGCAGAAACCGCTGCTGATTCCGTAATCTGTCTGCAGCACTCAACCCGGCGTGATAAGGCAAGGCGGTGAAGCCTTGCTGCTCAAGCCAGTAGGCGGTCTCCTCGGTTTTTTTTCGCGACAGGCAATAAATGATTCCAGCGTCACCGGTATGCTCGCGGCGCAGAAAGTCGAGCAACTGTTGTCGGGGATTTTTCTTTTGGGTAATGCGATATTGAATATTGGGCCGATCGAAGCCGGTGACAAAATGTCTTGCATGCTGCAGTTCGAGCCGATTGATGATCTCTTCGCGCGTGGCCGCATCCGCTGTCGCCGTTAACGCTATCCGGGGGATATGGGGGAAACGCTGGTGCAGAATACTGAGCAGAAGGTAATCGGCGCGGAAGTCATGACCCCACTGGGAAACACAATGCGCCTCATCAATGGCAAAAAGCGCAATCTCCAGCCCCGCCAACAACTCCAGCGTCCCGGCCTGACTTAACCGCTCAGGCGCCAGATACAATAAATCCAGCTCGCCACGACGAAGAGCGCGCATGACAGTCTGATAGTCATCGTTTGAGAGTGTAGAGTTGATAAATCCTGCACGTACCCCTGCTGCGCGCAGGGCATCGACTTGGTCCTGCATCAAAGCAATCAAGGGGGAAATAACTACGCCTACGCCAGGTCGCAGCAAAGCGGGAATCTGATAACACAGTGATTTTCCGCCACCGGTAGGCATGAGCACCAAGGCGCTGCGTCCGGCAATGATCTCAGCGATTACTTCGGCTTGTGCGCCGCGAAAATCTTCATAACCAAAAACGGTTCGGAGAATTTTTCTCGCCGCATCAATTTCCTGAGAGTGAGACGCTGCAGAAACCACCTGCACCATCTTAGCGCCCAGCCTGAAGTCGCTCCCGATATGCAGGCAGAACCGACTGCAGCTTGGCCGTGTTTTCTGGCCCAAGTCGTAACAGTTGTTTTTGCACGGGGGTCATGTCTTCTATCCTGCTTTCGGCATATAAAAACATAACAGACGGCTTGATGAGCTGAAAAGGTCCGATTTCAGAGGGGGAATTCATGATCTGATCAATGGCCCGTATCAGTACTGCATCAAAACTGCCCTGATAGCCAATTTCTGCGTACGCTTCCTGAAACAAGGGCCGTAACGCCCTGTACACACTGACGGCCTGCTGAGGATCAAGTGCAACCAGCAAATCCACCAAGGAATCAAAACGTTGGTGCGTCAGGGGGGACATTTCAAAAAGATTGGTATCGATCTCGGTGGCGATGAATTCAGAATCGATGCGTCGCAAGGGATATTCCATCAAAGGAAGTTCCCCTTCAGCGGCATTGCTGACAAACACGACGAATTTGCGGATCAGGTCTTCGGGGGCCAGCACTCGCAAGAGGCTTGCCCCCATTTCCATACTTGCAAGGCGAGCAACCACAAACGGATCACTGGTATTCAGTGACGGCAATGGTTCGGAGGGTTCTTCCGGTTCAGGTTCAACCGCCGGCGCAACGGGTATGCTGACCAGTTCCGCTGCGGGTTGTGCAGGCGTTGCATCAGCGGCCACAGGCGCAGCAGCAGGCATTACCCTTTCAACAGGCGCTGGCTGAGGCGTATCGATTGTCACCGTTCGAGTTGCCTCTGGCGATTCAAAAGTCATCGCGAGGTAAACGAGAAAAGTGACCCCTACCAGGGAGAGAACAGCAATGATTGCGAGAGTTTTATGAGCCATAGTGCGGAGTATTCTTGCACACGCATGTTAACCGGAGCAAGACAACGCTGTGGGCATCATCACAATGCCCACAAATATCATTTTCAAGCCAGAAACTGGCCATACTCCGCACTGTTATCACTCTTAAAGTCCGGCAGATTGTGCAACGCGGGGAAAACCAAGGGCCGACATACTGTCTGCGAGATCTTTGCCTGCAGATGAAGGATTGGTGGATTTGTCAATCTTCACAACAATACCCTGAGCATCGATGTAATAGGTCCAACGATTTGCGAAACCACGCTCGCTGAGCACGCCGTAGGCCTCCGTCATGGTCTTTTCAGGATCCGCCAGAACAGGAAAGTCCAGTTCATACTCTTTGGCGAACTCGGTATTCTTTTCAACTGTATCAACGCTGGCCATAAAATAAGCGACATCATAACTTTTGATTTCATCGCTGCTGTCGCGAATAGCCTTACACTGAATCGTGCAGCCACCGGTAAAAGCCGCCGGGAAAAATGCCAGAACAACGGGCTGCTTTCCAACAAAATCTGCCAGGGAATAAGTCTGACCATTTGACGCCTGCAGGCTGAAATCAGGCGCTTTATCACCAACCTCCAACGCCGATGCCAAAGATGGCAGAATCATCGTCGCTGCAGACAACAAGGTGATTCCAGCACTACGTATCAGCGTTTTTCCAAATTGTTTTAACATCATTTCTCCTGAGATTTATAACTGAAGACCATTGATTAAAAGTTTATCGCGCGGCTACCACACTCCAAAGCTTGTACGACGGGATTGCCGCATTAGCTCATCACTGACGTCGCTCAATGATTTCAGGTTAGCCTGCGTAAGAGCAGACTGCTCGATTGCAAACGCAGGGTTTGCCACCAGCAAATCATTAAGCCCTTGCTCTGCGCGTTGCAGATTCAGTTGCGCACGTTCCAGCTGATTGCGCCGCTGATTGTTTGCCTGATAGTAATAATCCGGATTGTTCACAGTTTCCTGCCAACACACTCTCTGAGCGCCGCCGCTGGCATCTGCAACCGTTCGGCAGACAGTCTGGGTAAGATAACGTGGCGCCGTAATCATCATTTCACTCATGCCCGGATCAAGCAGATGACGCGCCATTTCAACATCAATCAATGCACTGGCGTAAGTCAACCGCCACTGACGTGACACATCACTTCGAGACTGTGCATGGACAATGGCTGCGGCGTACATCTCTTTGGTGTCCTCCAGGGATTGTACCGCCTGAAATGTCCCCGGCCTGCCCGACACGTTGGCGCGCGATGCCATCAGCTGCCACTCGCCCATCGTTAATGCCGCATCGGCAAACTCTGGAGAATCCTCTTTGTAGTGACGCCTCTGCAGTGAGAACACCAGATGCTGATAATCATCCACTTCATCCCACTCGGATTTGAATTTGTAAGCGTCCACCAGTTGTTCCAGCACCCTGATCTGCCGGGCATCGTAGAGACCGCCGTTGATACGAAGCAACTGCAGAGCCTGTGTCAGAATTTCCGAGGCCGACTCAAACTCTTCCAGCTGAAGATAAAGGCGTCCAAGATCAAGCTGGATTTCAGCCAATGACACGTCGAAAGATCCGACCAGCTCTGTCAGTGCCCCCAATTGTGCTTCGAGACTGACCGCAGTGTCGCGAAGTACCTGCAGCGCCGCCGCATCTGCCTCATCAAGTGCAGCCTCACCGCCGGTCTGATCGTTATCCTGCTGAGCAATGACAGGCGATAACATCAGTGTCAGCATCAGCACCAGCATTCGAAGTAAAGACAAAACCATGGCCACATTCCTTTGAGTGGGTATGATCAAGACCGCTCAGCACCTATCGACCGTTCACGCTCCGCAGTATACCCCTTGTTCATTGTCAGGCAATGTCTGCAGCAGTAATCGCGGCCCATTCAGCGCTCTTGTTGATGATCGGGTTGACTCAGATTCTAATTCAAAGATAATCGACCATCTGCTCGACCCACAATCTGAATTGATATCAGATGGACTTAACGCAAACTTTCAAACGTGCATTGCCATACACAACCGAGGAAACATATGAACAAAGACTACTTATCCTTTTACATCAATGGCAAATGGGTCAGGCCTGAGAACCGCACCACGCTCCCGGTCATTAATCCCGCGACTGAAAAATCATTTACAGAAATATCTCTGGGCACTGCCGATGATGTCGACACCGCTGCACGGGCTGCGCGCGCCGCTTTCCCAGCCTGGTCACAAACCAGCCGCGAAGAGCGTCTGGCCATTCTTGACAAGATACTGGCAGGCATCAAAGCCCGCGCCGAAGATCTTGCGCAAGCCATTTCCCAAGAAATGGGGGCACCCATCAGCTTTGCACGGACAGCTCAGGTAGGCACCGGCATCGCGCATTTCGCAACTGCCCGACATATCCTGTCCACGTACGCATTTGAAGAAACCCGTGGTACCACTCAGATTATCAAAGAGCCGGTGGGCGTCTGCGGCATGATCACTCCCTGGAACTGGCCGCTTAATCAACTGACTTGTAAAGTTGCGCCAGCGTTGGCGACCGGCTGCACAATGGTTTTAAAGCCCAGTGAAATTGCGCCTGTCAGCGCCATGATCCTTGCCGAGATTATTCACGAAGCCGGAGTACCGGCGGGCGTGTTTAATCTAGTGAATGGCGATGGCCCCAGCGTAGGAGCCGCTATCTCCGCACATCCGGAGATCGATATGGTGTCCTTTACAGGATCGACGCGCGCAGGACGCGAGGTCGCCAAGGCGGCAGCAGACACCATCAAACGCGTTTGTCAGGAGCTTGGCGGCAAATCTGCCAATATCATTCTTGACTCAGCCGACCTGGCAGCCGCGGTCAAAGGTGGAGTCATGGGCTGTTTTGGCAACTGCGGCCAATCTTGCAATGCACCTACCCGTATGCTTGTGCCCCAATCACGTATGGCCGAGGCAATCGAAATAGCCAGAGCAACCGCTGCCAAAGCCATGCCGGGCAATCCTGCGGATGAAAGCGCCCGCCTTGGACCGGTGGTCAGTCAAATGCAGTACGACAAAATTCAGTCGCTGATTCAAGCCGGTATCGACGAAGGGGCAACGTTGGTAGCAGGCGGCACTGGCAAACCTGAAGGACTGGAAATCGGATACTTTGTCAGACCCACCGTGTTTGGCAACGTTACCAACCAGATGACAATCGCTCGCGAAGAGATTTTTGGACCGGTGTTGTCGATCATTGGCTACAAAGATGACAACGATGCGTTGCGCATTGCCAACGACACCGTTTATGGCCTTTCAGGTTATGTCTCCGGCGCTCCCGATCACGCCCGCGCAATTGCCCGTCAGATCCGCTCGGGCATGATTCACATCAATGGAGCCGGACCTGACTTCAGCGCGCCTTTTGGTGGCTACAAACAATCAGGAAACGGGCGCGAATGGGGTGCTGAAGGCTTCCACGACTTCCTGGAAATCAAGGCCATCATGGGATACAACGCATGAGTCTGGACAACAACGCTTTGGCAACCGCGAAAATCACCAAGCCGGCGTTGGATCTCGGCATCATTACCCGTGATGCCGCACCTATGCTTGCGTTTTATCAGCAGATGCTGGGCCTTACGCTCGAGTCAGTGATTCCGATGCCATCCGGCGGTACCATGCATCGCCTGAAGGTGGGCGAATCGATATTAAAAATTGTACAGCTGGACAAACCACCGGCAGCCGATGCAGTTCCGGGCGGCATTCCTGCCGCTACCGGGATCCGATACTTCACGTTGCACGTCAGTAATTTGCAAAATGTGGTTGGTGGATGTGATCAGGGTGGATACAAGATTGTTGTACCCATTAAAACCATCCGCGCCGGCGTGTCGATTGCCATCGTAAAAGATCCCGATGGCAATTGGTTGGAGCTACTGCAGACTGATTAGTGGTGATGGCTGCCATCATGTACGTGGCCGTGGTCAATCTCTTCCGCGGTCGCGTCTCGCACACTGACTACTTCAACGTCAAAGTGCAGAGTTTTGCCAGCCATCGGGTGATTGCCATCTACAGTGACTTCGTCGCCGTTGATGGCAGTTACAACAATATGCTGTTGCCCCTGAGGTCCCTGAGCCGTAAAACCCATGCCTACTTCTATGTTGTCCACACCACGGAACATGTCTCGTGACAAAGTCTGAATCAAAGACGGGTCTGTCTCACCATAGGCATCTGCTGCCGCAATAGTGGCTTTGAAGCTGGCGCCCACCGTTTTTCCTGCAAGTTGTTTCTCCAGGCCTTGAATCAGATTCTGTGCGCCGTGCAGATATACCAATGGACCATGCCCGTCCGAAGAGTCCATGACCTCACCATCATCGTTGGTCAGCGTGTAGTTAATTCCAACGACAGAGTTTTTGCCGATCATCAAAGTCATTACTAGTTTCCTGTAGAATTTTTTTGGGCTTCAGTAAAAAAAACCCCGACACCCTATCATTTATCAGCCCTCAAGTCTCCTCGGGGCAACACTAATGGCTGCAGTTTTTTATCACTTGTATTGGTCTGAGTATTGATCCTGCAGCCTGCGCATGCCTCCCAACCATCGATCGTAATCGGCCGCTTTACGTTGCATGTACGTTAACACTTGAGGGTGCGGAAGACACAAAAAGCGCTCTTCTTCGAGCGTTTCCATCACGGTCTGTGCAAGCACCTCGGGCTCGAGCATGCCATCAACACCCGCCACACCGCCTCCGCGTGTATTCGCTGTCATTTGGGTGCGCACCGCCTGCGGGCACAAAACGGAAACCTTTATTCCACGATTACCATAAGTAATAGACAACCATTCAGCAAATCCCACCGCCGCGTGTTTGGTCACGGCGTAGGGGGCAGATCCGATTTGACTTAACAGGCCTGCCGCCGACGCTGTGTTCAACAGATACCCTTCACCACGGGCCAGCATGCCCGGCAGGACAGCTCTGGCTGCAAAAATGTGCGCCATCACGTTGATATCCCAAATGCGATCCCACGCGTCATTATCAACCTCCTCACCACCCATGGTAAAAATGCCGGCATTCGAGCAAAACAAATCGATATGACCAAATGTCTCCATTGTTCTGGCAACCAACGCTTTGACATCCGCTTCATGACTGACATCCGTTCTGATTGCCAGCACCCGTGTTTTATCCGCTATAAGCGCAGCCACCTGATCAACACCGTCCTGGTTGATATCGGCCACAACAACTGCACGCGCGCCTTCAGCAGCAAATCGCTCGCACAATGATTTACCGATACCGCTGGCCCCGCCAGTGACTACCACAACTTTGTCCCTAATTTTCATCTTATGCTCCACTGCCTTCAGGCATTTTATTTATGGCGATTGCGAGGCAGCAGTATTAACATCTGAATTGCACTCACCTCATCTGAACTTGGAACCAAGCATAGCTATCGCAAGGTTCAGGCGGCAAGCATAAATTTTATGACACCTGTGTTATGTTTCTGCGCTCATAAATGAGCATACCGGGAATAGACCAGACAGGCGTAGACATGAGTTATTCTGATTACAAAAGGCAACAACTCGAAGGGAGAGTTTTAATGAAAAAGACAATTGCATACAACCAGTCAAACCCACATTTGACGTCTGGAAAAATATCTGTCAACGCAACATGCAAAACTGCAAAGCGACTGATTGTAGTGTCATGCGCAGCAATCATGGCTGGAAACTTTTCTGCGGTGCACGCACAAACTGACGGCACACCAGCCATTGAAGAAATCACCGTCACATCGTATTCGCGTCGCCCCGAAGCGTTAGCTGACATCAATGGCAGTATCGCCATTTTGTCCGAAGAAGATCTCAAGTTGACGGCACATACTCACATTCAGGAATCAGCCAACCGTTTGCCCGGTGTCAATATCAACCGTAACAATGGTCAGGAAAGCCTGACTTCAATTCGCTCACCCGTACTCAGTGGTAGTGGTGCATGCGGAGCCTTTTTGTTGGCAGAAAATGGCATTCCTCTGCGAGCAGCTGGCTTCTGTAATGTAAATGAGCTGTTTGATTCGCATTCGGAAAATGCGGAGCGAATCGAAGTCATCCGCGGGCCAGGGACTGCTTTTTACGGATCAAATGCCGTGCATGGCATGATCAACGTTGTGCTGCCAACGCCAGATGACCGCCGTGAACTGACTCTCGAGGCAGGCCCACGCGGCACCTTGCGCAGCAATGCTCGAATTGGATTTGATAACGGCAATACCAAACACACACTGCTGCTGAACGGGATCAGCGAGCAAGGATTCCGGCCGGAGAGCGGCTACGATCAACAAAAAATGTCCTGGCTTTACACCAGCAGCCTTAATAACGGCGTGCAACTTGACGGCGGCATCACCATCACCAACCTGAATCAGGAAACCGCTGGTTTTGTGGTTGGCGCAAACTCCTACAAGGATGATGTACTGCGTCGTCAGAACGCCAACCCGGAGGCGTATCGCAACAACCGCAGCACACGCGCCTGGACCAGCATCAGCTACACACTCAGCAGTGGTTGGGATGTCGTTGTTACTCCGTATTACAGGAAGGCTGACCTCGACTTCGTACAACACTTCTTGCCAGGCACTCCCACTGAACTCAATCAGCACAGTAGCGTTGGCATGCAGTTTGCGACCTATAAAGACTTTGGTGAAAACCGCAAATTTGCAGCGGGACTTGATCTGGAGTTTACAGAAGGCTCTCTGCTGCAAAGCCAAGAACGACCCGCCACCGGTTCGCCTCTCGTTGTCGCAACAATACCCGTCGGCAAGAACTACGACTACGACGTGGATGCCACACAAATCGCTCCGTTTATGCAGTATCAGCAATTCTGGAGTAATGGCTTTGATATAACCCTCGGCCTGCGTTTTGAGCGCATGGGTTATGACTATGACAACAAAATGCTGACCGGCCGCACGCGTGAGAACGGCGTACCCTGTACTTTTGGCGGATGCCGGTATAACCGCCCCGCAGACCGTTCAGACACCTTTGGTAATCTTGCACCCAAACTGGGTATTCGGTATGCACTTAATGACAACCACGATGTCCAGTTCCGTGTAACTCGAGGCTTCAGACCGCCACAGGCAACCGAACTGTATCGCCTGCAGAATAACCAGTCTGTTGCTGATCTCGATGCCGTTGAAATTGACAGTCTGGAACTCGGAATCTCCGGTGGTGAAGGGGCATTTTCCTATGAAGCCGTTGCCTATTACATGGACAAAGACAACGAAATCATTACCGACAGCAATCGCATCAATCTGAACAATATGCACACTCGCCACAAGGGCGCAGAGTTCAGCGGTGCATTTGACCTGAACGAACAATGGCGTATCAGCGGCGCATTCAATTACGCCCTGCACAGTTACGAAAATGACCAGATATCTGGCGGTGTCAATCTCAACGGTAACGATGTGTCATCTGCACCACGCAACTTTGGTACTTTACAACTGCAATGGCGACCCACAGGTAATCTGTTGACAGAACTTCAGCTGGTCGGCATGGGTGAGTACTACACCAACCCAGAGAACCTCAATCAATACGAAGGTCACCAGGTGCTTAATCTGCGCACGCGCTGGGAAGCCACAGAAGCGCTGACACTATCAGTCAACATCCTTAATCTGACCGATACCCGGTATGCTGAACGTGGTGATTGGGCGGCTTTTGGTGGAGACCGCTATTTCCCGGGTGAGCCGCTACGAGCATTTGTCGGGCTGAACTGGCGATTTAACTGACTCGCGGCCAAGTGGGCAGCATGAACGGCAGCACTATCCTGCAGAAGCTGGAAACTTATTTCCGGCTTTCGCCCGCACCAAGCGGGCTGATTGTGCCGCCCGACCCCCTGGAACAAAGCCAGGAATCCGCTGAATTTGTAGATGGCACGGCAGTCAGACATGCCGCCGTGCTGCTGACTCTGACCCGGCCATGCGCGGACATGGATGAAAGCCATGTCATGCTGACCTTGCGAACCCCGCACCTGCGCCGACATGCAGGTCAGGTCAGTCTACCCGGTGGCAGTGCGAATCCTGAAGACCCTGACATTATCCATACGGCGCTGCGAGAGGCAGAGGAAGAGACCCGATTACGCCCTGCCGACGTCACTGTACTGGGTAGATTGCCACCCTTGATCATGCCTTCGGCCTTCCACGTGACACCCGTGGTTGGATTAATTGCACCCGGCATAACACTAAGTGCTTGCCCGGAAGAAGTTGCGGAAATATTTTATGTGCCTGCGGCGATTGTGTTAAATCCTGGAAACTACCGGATTAACCACATGCTGTTTCGCGGAAGAGAACGCCAATTCTGGGAGCTCCAACATGGCCAGTACCGGATCTGGGGAGCAACCGCCGTTATTCTCCGTTACCTTGCGGTGCAACTGGATCAACTACGCTGACGACTGAATCCATCCTCCAATGCATCATGTTAATCAACTGACATGCCACCGGAGCGATCCGCAGTTATCTGATCGCGGATCCGAACGCATTCGTGTGTGCTTAAGCGCATGTATCACGCACTTAAGCCATCACCTCTGCACAAGATAGGGTAGGGGATATCAACAACGTCTACAGAAGCGCCAATATTTTATCGGCGGCACTGACGTCGATACCACCTGCTGGCTCAACAGCTAAATGGGTCACTAGACCATTTTCGACAATCATTGCAAAACGACGACTGCGCTTGCCCATACCAAAACCGCTGGCATCAAGCTCTAATCCCAGTGCCTGAGTAAAGTCTCCGTTGCCATCAGCCAGCATCAACAACTCTTCCGCGTTCTGTGATTTACCCCAGGCTCCCATCACAAAGGCATCGTTAACTGACATGCATGCGATGGTGTCGACGCCTTTTGCCTTGATTTTATCTGCATTAACAACATATCCGGGCAAATGCGTCACTGAACACCCCGGGGTAAAGGCGCCAGGCACAGCAAACAACACAACCTTTTTGCCATCAAAAACACTCGCTGAGGTAATGTTTTCAGGGCCTTCTTTGCCCATAGTCTTTAATGTCACTGCAGGAATTTTGTCACCGATCTTGATACTCATTGCTCACCTCTGGCTACCACATTAAGAATTGGAATAACGCTTTTTTCAGCTGTTTTCGAGTTTAGCAAACAAACGCATCGATTATCACGCGTCAGCCGCTATTACCTGTCTGATCCATGCAAGATGCCGACTGACCCTTTCGTAGACGATTGTCGCACCGTACAAACCTGTCACTTCCCCAGACCCCTGCTCCAGCTCACCAACAGCAACACCGGCAATCCGCCACGTATCGTTATGACGCACCAACGCCGGCCCTCCGCTGTCTCCAAGACCTGGAACACCCTCATACGCCACTGCAAGGTTCTCAGGGCCATCCGGCGTATCAAAAACAAACCGCAATTGCTCCAGCGCTTCGGTCACTTTGTTTCTGGCAAAGCGCAACCTGCCATCGTTCAACGACAAACCCGTGCGCCCGGTTCCGCTATGTCCCCAACCCAGGAAAGTGAGCACCTGACCTAATTCATCGCTGGCTTCGTACAGAGATAGTGGATCAGTGCTGTCGACGGGCGAATCGAGCCTGAACAACGCCAAGTCAACTTGAGAAGCGTCAAAGCGAGCACCCGGATTTCCGGGCCAAGAAGGATGCAGAACCAGCCGGTCGACCTGAAACACCTGACCGGCGATGGTAACCTCAAAGCGCTCCCCGCTGTGCAGGGAAGATGCCAACGGTGTTTGCTCGGCACAGTGGGCAGCGGTGATTGCCCACCATCGGTTGATAAGTGTCGCAGCACATATCTTGAATCCGTTTTTTTGTGTATACAGGGGAAACACCGCCGGATAATCAGAGTCTCTGGCGACAAATCCGGAGTATCCGGTATCATGCCTGTAAACGATGGCCTGCACCGGGAATACGCATAAGATTGCGGCCAACAGACTTGACGCCACGATGCCTCTGCGCAAGATGATAGCAGCGATGTTGCATAAAAATGTTTGCCCGGGACTCACAGCGACTTGTAACTCCTTACCCAAGACCCTAAAAGATTTTTTATTCCAGACATATGCAGCAGGAGAATTTTATGAGCCAAGAAAATCTCAAGTCCACTGAATCACCCGAGCGTGAGTACGAAAAGTCTGGCCTGTATCCCGAAGAAGGCAAGCCATTCCGCATATTTGCACTGCTGGGTTGGCTGGCAGCAATAGTTGTGTTGTTGGCTGTTGCTGCTGCGGTGCTGGATCTGACATTGCTAGAACGTTGATACCACTTTTCAGAGAGCGTTATCGTAGTGCAGTTATATGCGCAAATCAGCGTCTGGACCCGGCACGTTTGCCGGGCCTCAGCACAGGCATCTCGCGTTTGCTACTGACACTCTGCATTAGTTTTACAAGACGATAAGCTACAAATACAACAGCCACTACAATAAAACCAAGAATGCTGAACACCAGCCACTGCTCATGGGTCCAGTTGCCGGGACTTAACCACACGTCCATCATGGTTGACTACTCCAGTTGAATTTGGCCTCATTATGAACATTCGCTGCCGCGATAACCACCACCTTGCCAGCATTCACATGCCAAATCGCCTTCTCCCGGGATCAAGCCTTGCTCTCAAGATTTCAGGGGCTCTACAAAACTCATCACCGGGCTTTTCAACTCCGACGATCTACGGATCATACTTGTTGATTTCAGCAGAGTCATTGAGACCTTGCCATGACAATTGACTCAAGACTGTCAATCGCTGTTGTGCTGCATAACCGATACAACAAGATTTTCAATTTGATGCAAACGTTCTGAGGTGTTGTCTATCTCCAGCAGTTGCTGTTTCTGGTGAACGGGTATCGGCAATAATTCAGCCAAGCGCCAACCCAACTGCCGTTGATCCGCAAAATCCATAACAACACCAAGCTCTTCAATCAGCGGGTGGGCCATCAGGTCCCGGAGCAGATCAACAAGGCCGTCCTGATCGGGTGACATCGGCAGGGCTGGCTGCCCTAGAAAATCTTCAGGCTCCCAGCGCACGGACCCCATCAGCAGCTTGTTATCACTCATCCAGCTGTCCATCACTGTAAACTTGCGCAAACCTTCTACCGTTATCCCCAGCAGGCCATTGGGCAGCTTGTCCCAATCAACAATCTTGCAATACATACCAACACGACTGACCTGCTGCTGAGTGCCAGGCTGGGCAAGCTCATCGCCTTTTAGGAGCAGACAGACTCCAAATCCGCTATCGGTTTTCATGCAACGACTGACAAGATCAATATAGCGCTGCTCAAAAATTTGCAAAGAAAGCCTACCGCCCGGAAATACCACCGAGCGTAAGGGAAACAACGGGATCAGGTCGTCCTGGTTCATGTCATAGAAACCTTGCTTTTAATGCGGCCAATAATCGTTGATGTATGCCGCCAAACCCACCGTTACTCATCAGCACAATATGATCTCCGGCGTGGCAGTGCTCGAGCAGCCACTGCACTATTTCATCAACACTGTTAAACCCAACTGCTGGTATGGCACTGTCTTTGATGACCGATTTGATATCCAGACCGTTCCCGCCACCTGCCATCCACACAACCTGGTCAGCATTGACGCAAGAGGCTGCCAGCGACGCCTGATGCACACCCATTTTCATGGTTGCTGATCGCGGCTCGATGACTGCGATCAATCGGGCACCAGGATACTCCGCAAGACGCTGACGCATCCCGTGCAGTGTTGTAGTAATTGCCGTCGGGTGGTGAGCAAAGTCATCATAAACATGAATTCCATTCACCTCTCCCAGCAACTCCATGCGACGTTTGACACTGGCAAACAGCGACAATGCCTCGCAGGCGGTTTCCACTGCAACACCCACATGATGTGCCGCCGCGACCGCAGCGAGAGCATTAATCGCATTGTGGCGCCCCGTCAGGGACCACCCTATCATCGCGCGTGTTGAACTGTGTGAGGGCCCATGTTTGATAATCTCACATTGACGACCATCTGCGCTGAGCATACGCACGCACCAGGGCGCATAAGTGGCACCGGAATCCTCAACACTTTTGTGCTCTATTAACTGCATATGCTGTACGGGCGTCCAACAACCCTGTGCCAAAACCTGATTCAGAACAGGATCATTACCTGGCACCAATAACAGGCCTGAGGAAGGTACCGTGCGAACCAGATGATGGAACTGTTTTTGAATCGCCGCCAGATCCGGAAAAATATCTGCATGATCGTATTCGAGATTATTCATGATCAGTGTGCGCGGTCGGTAATGAATAAACTTGGAGCGCTTGTCGAAAAATGCACTGTCGTATTCATCGGCCTCCACAACAAAAAAGTCGCTCTCGCCAAGTCGCGCAGAAGACGGGAAGTTTTTCAGTACCCCGCCTATCAAAAAACCGGGTTTCATGCCCGCATACTCAAGTATCCACGCCAACATGGCGCTGGTTGTCGTTTTGCCATGCGTTCCGGCCACTGCCAGCACCCATCTGTTCTGCAGAACGTATCTGGCCAGCCACTCAGGGCCTGAACAGTAAGGCAGCCCCTGATCCAGTACGTACTCTACTGCTGGGTTGCCGCGCGACATGGCATTACCAATCACAACAAGATCGGGATGCGGCTGCATATGGGCAGGATCAAACCCTTCGCTGAGCACAATGCCCTGCTGCTCAAGCTGCGTGCTCATTGGTGGGTAAACATTGGCGTCAGAACCACTGACCGTGTAGCCCAGCTCTTTGGCGAGAACCGCCAGACTGCCCATGAAGGTCCCGCAAATTCCCAGAATGTGGATATGCATATTATTTCCTGTCATCTTATGACCCTACTTTATCAAATACTCAGACACATTTGCGGACTTCATTTAAAGATGACACTCGACACTTTTGCCATCGCCGTTTATCGCAAACCCCAGGTTGCCGATGCCTGCCTGACCTTGCAGCAGGAACTCGGGCTGGATGTGCCGGTGCTGTTATTCAGCGCCTGGTTTGCCTGCATCCACGGCAAAATCGACGAAAAAATGCTTGCAGAAGTAATCGAACGATCACGCCCGTTTTCATTGCATGTTGTCCAACCCATCCGCCAGGTCAGGCGCTGGATGAAACAACCCGCAGATTCACAGAAAACCATGATGATCGCGGCAAACGAAGAGGCATGGCAATCGTTGCGCGAGCGCATCAAATCTATTGAGATTTCGGCAGAGCTACTTTGGCTTGATGCGCTGCAGAACCTGACGGAATCACAGGTATTGCGCGCAAAAAACACACATTTTAAAGAGGACAGTATCATGGAGAACATGCAGCGCTATTGTCAGACATTCAAAAGCGCGGCTGAAAGGGACGCATTAAACGTCAACGCATTAATCTCCCGCATTGCTGAGGCTGGCTATCAGTTGTATCGCGATCAGACCGTGCAGTCTCTATAAACGTACCGCGTGCGCGGCTCCCTGCCAGCGGTTTACCAGGCCCGACTCAATATCAAACAGGTCTAGCACCCGTCCTACATTGTGATTAATCATGTCATCGATGGTTTTGGGCCGCGCATACAAGGCTGGCATTGGCGGCGCAACAATGGCACCAATCTGACAGGCTTTGAGCAGCAACTCGCAGTGCCCTGCATGTAATGGAGTTTCACGCGGCATCAGCACCAGACGCCGACGCTCTTTGAGCATCACGTCTGCGGCGCGCGTCAGCAGATTGTCGGCATAAGAGTTAACAATGGCTGAAAGCGTTTTCATGGAACAGGGGGCCACAATCATGCCATCTGTGCGGAAAGATCCGCTGGCAATGCTGGCTGCCAGATCTTTTACTGAGTGCACCTGATCAGCCAGAGCTATGACAGCCTCCGCCTGCCAATCGGTCTCCAGACTGATGTTCAGTCGGGCCGATGCTGTCATTACAAGATGAGTCTCAACCTGCGGATCAACCTTCAGGACCTCAAGCAGCCGTATGCCGTAAATTAGGCCACTGGCACCTGACATTCCTATAATGATTTTCTTCATACTGTTCTGACGATTCCTGTGTGTTCCGGGAGTGCTCATTATTGCGAGGTGCCTGGCTGATTGCCAAGCACTCTGGCAATTTGTACCATTATGCCCCTGTCAGCCCCCCATTGCATCTCGTCAGGCATTTTGCCACGGGTTTGATCACACAGGTTACCTCATGGCCAAAGCAAATCTCTTTTACGCACAATCCGGCGGCGTAACCGCTGTTATTAACGCCAGCGCCTGCGGCGTGATCCAGACAGCCAGAACACATGGCGACAAGATTGGCAAAGTCTACGCAGGACTCAATGGCATTATTGGTGCTCTCAGAGAGGAGCTCATTGACACCAGCAAAGAGACTGACAGCACCATCGCAGCATTGCGCCATACACCTGCAGGGGCCTTTGGTTCGTGCCGATACAAATTAAAGAGTCTTGAGGATAACCGCGCCGAGTATCAACGGCTGATGGAGGTGTTCAAGGCCCACAACATCCGCTATTTCCTTTACAACGGTGGGGGCGATTCACAGGATACGGCCAACAAAGTCTCCATGATGAGCCTGAAAGAAGGCTTCCCCATCACCTGCATCGGCATTCCCAAAACAGTCGACAATGATCTGCCAGTGACTGACAACTGCCCGGGATTCGGATCAGTCGCCAAATATGTAGCCGTATCAATTCGCGAAGCCGGGCTGGATGTTGCCTCCATGTGCGAGAGCTCGACCAAAGTTTTTGTCATGGAAGTCATGGGCCGGCACGCCGGGTGGATTGCCGGCGCAGCCGGGTTAGCCGCAGAACAGGAAGGTGACGCGCCTCACATTATTGTGTTCCCGGAAATAGCCTTTGATCAAAACGCATTCCTCAAAAAAGTACAGGAATGTGTCAAACGCTTTGGCTACTGTGCCATTGTAGTCTCAGAAGGTGCTCATTATGCCAATGGCCAGTTCCTGGCTGACGCAGGCGGCAAGGATGCTTTCGGGCATACACAGCTCGGCGGAGTGGCACCCTTTCTGGCCAATATGATCAAACAACAACTTGGATACAAGTATCACTGGGCCGTGGCCGACTACCTGCAACGAGCGGCCAGGCATATCGCCTCGGCGACTGACGTTGAGCAGGCTTATGCCATGGGTAAAGCGGCCGTTGAATTTGCCCTGGCCGGCAAGAATGCAGTGATGCCAACGATTGTGCGCAAGCCTGGCAAAACCTATCGTTGGACGGTCGGCGAAGTCGCGTTGTCTGATGTGGCAAACATCGAAAAAACGATGCCAAGAGACTTTATTTCTGACGATGGGTTCAGTATCACAGCCAAGGCGCGGGAATACTTTCAGCCACTGATTTCAGGGGAAGACTACCCGCCTTATAAAAATGGCTTGCCGCAATACGCGAGACTGAAACGTGCTCTGGCCACCAAAAAGCTTCCTGCGTGGCAGGAGTAGCACGATCATTAGGGTGCAAGCCTTTCTATCTGCCAAGACTGACCGGCTTGCAGCGAATACACAAAACGATCGTGTAGTCTGTTGGCACCACCCTGCCAGAACTCAATCTGACTGGGCAAAACCCGGAACCCACCCCAGAATTCGGGCAACGGCACATCGGAGTCTGTGTATTTTTTTTGCAGATTTTCCAATTGCTGCATCATCGTTTCACGGGAACTCAGCACGCGGCTTTGTGGAGAAGCCCAGGCAGCCAACTGGCTTTCCCGCGGACGACTCTGAAAGTACGCCCGTGACTCTTCAACGGACACCTTTTCCGCAACACCACACACCATCACCTGACGCTCTATGGCAAGCCACGGGAAGTGCAGACTGACTTTGGAATTGATGGAAATTTCTCGCGATTTGCGACTTTCATAGTTCGTAAAAAACACAAATCCGCGTTCATCTAGGCCCTTTAGCAGCACCACGCGCTGACTGACCTGGCCGTCAAGGGTAGCCGTGGCCAGAACCATTGCCGTGGGATCAACAATATCGGTCGTCAGAGCCTGTTGCATCCAAAGATTAAACTGCTTAATCGGGTCACTGTGCAACTCTTCCCGGGTCAGCGTCCCCTTGCGAAAATCACGTCGTATGTCCTGCAACTCCATCATTCTGATTCCTTACCGTAGAAAACGACCATATTCCCAAACTTGCTCACGTCGCGTACCACTTGTATAAAAAAAGGTACCTGCGCCGTGTTTCTCGTTAGCAAAAAAAGTACCAACGTACCTCTGACCATCCGGCCATCGGTAAGTCCCATTACCTTGATAAAGGTCGTCCACAAATTCACCGGTGTAGTTTTCTACGTTTTCCCGCAACCAGCTCTCGGTATGGCGATTAGGCGCCCAATCGGTCAGACCAAAAAAATAGGAACCCTCACCATGCCGCAGATCATTGCGCCACTGGCCAATGTACAAATTTGAAATACCATTCCAGAAAGTGCCCCTGCCATTTCGCGAACCCATACTCCATTGGCCATCATAATATGAACGACCCGTGCTGCTGATCATCTGCTCAAATCGACCAGATCCGTGAAAGGAGCCATCGTTGAAATCTCCCTCGTATCGATCGCTTCCTACGTCAGTGCGGACCTCCAATATTCCGAATCCGTTCAGGCAATCGCCGAACACGCAGTTACGGCCAATTTCTGCTGGATTCATCATAGTGGATTGCGCCATCCCGGATACTGGCGCCAACGCCAGCGTTACAGCAAATAATAGCGGCAACCGTTGCATAGTCGACTTCATAATTGATTCTCCCGGCGCCATTTATTCACGCCGATAAATTCCTTAACACCGCCAGAGGGCTGGTGCTGACGACTCGCCGGGTGGCATTAACTCCCAGTGTCGCGATGATCAATGTGCCTGCCAGTGGACCAACAATCCATACCCAGTAGTGCGGAGAAAACTCTTGCTGAAACACTTCCACTTGCAGGTAATACACGCTTACTTCAGCACCAACGGTAGCAATCAGGCCTGCGAGCAATCCTATGAATGCAAACTCAATCAACAGCGAAGTCATGATCAATTTTCTGCCAGCGCCCAGAGTCCGCAGAATCGCATTCTCGCGAAAGCGTTCATCCAGCGTAGCATTGACACATGACAGCAATACTAACGCCCCCGCCAGCAGCACAAGCACAGCAATCAACTCCACAGCAGAACTCACCTGAGCAATGATGGTCTGAATTTGCTCGATCAGGGCGTCCACTTCCAGAACAACAATGGTGGGGTATGTTCTCAGCAAATCGTTCAACAATACCTTTTGCTCACCTTCCAGTAGGAGAGTCGACAGATAGGTTGCACCTATTGCATCCAGCGTTCCTGGTGAGAAAATGAAAAAGAAGTTGGGCTGCATATTGTCCCAGCGGACCGTCCGGAAGTTGGTCACTGTAACAATAACTTCTGTCTGCCCCAGCCTGAACACCAACTCATCACCGAGCTCAAGCCCAAGCCTGTTTGCATAATCCTGTTCTACGGAGACTTCACCCGGCCTTGTTTCAGCGCCCCACCAGGAACCCGCGACCAGTTCATTATCTGGCGGCAACTGAGACGTGTAGGTTACCTGACGATTCTCTACGCGACCCCTGCGCTCGCCATCGCCAGTATCGTTTTCAGTCGCTTCGCTAGTATCAGGCGTCTGTTCCGCGCTGCGCTCAGTGACGCTGCTGCTTGATCCCTCACCTTCGTCATCGTTATCCCAGGGCAGTGGTGCGGGCTCGCCGTTCACCTGCAGCAATCCTGCACTCATAATTGGGTAAAAAGGGTTAGGCTGAATGTCATTGCCACTCAGGTAGGATTCCATGCCGGCTACCTGATCACTCCGGATGTTCATCATAAAGTGATTGGGCGTGTTTTCCGGCAATTGCGCTTGCCAGTCAGCGATGAGATCGGTGCGCAGCAAACCCAATGTCAGCAGACTCATAATAGTCAGCGAGAACACCAGCACCTGCAGAACACTCTGTCGCCGGCGCCGGCGCACGGCTGACATTGCCAACATCCACGCACTGCCTGCGCGCATTCCAGCGGCTGTTCCGCTGCGCAACAACAGATACGACAGCAGGCTCAGAACCAACGCTACACTGGTGACTGCAGCCACCAGGATGGCAGTAATAAGCAAGTCCTGGCTGTACCAGATCACCAGCAATAGGCCGCCAGCAATCCCAAAAACGTAAGGCAGTGCTGTACTTAACGGAGCGTCAACCAGATCCTTGCGCAGTACTCGCAAGGGCGAGGTATGTTTCAGCGCCAACAGAGGAGGCAGCGCAAATGCAAACAGACAGATCAATGCCGTCAGCGCACCCACCACAAATGGCAGACCCGATGCTTCTGGCAGGCTGATTGGAATGACGGACTGCAACAAATTAAGTATCAGCATGTGCAGCCCCCAACCCGCCACCGATCCGATGACAACCGCCAGTAGCAGAACAGCCAGCAGAATACAGAAGTAGATCACTGAAATCTGGTTGGAGGTACACCCTAGGGTTTTTAAGATTGCTGCATAATCGAAGTGTCGTTCGCTGTAACGGCGGGCAGTCAGCGCGATCGCGACCCCTGCCAGCAAAACCGCAAACAGACTCCCTAGCAACAGAAAACTCTCTCCTCTGTTCAATGCTTCGCTGACCTCGGCACTTTCGTCGCGGACATCACGCAGCCGGTACCGACCCTCAAACTGCTCATCCAACCAACTTGTATACCCGTCGAGAGCAGACTGCTCGCCGGCAAACAGATACCGGTAGGTTACGCGACTGCCCGGCTGTATGACATTGGTAGCCGGCACATCATCCATGTGCATCATTAGGCGTGGGCCGGCGTTCTCCATCATGCCACCCTGCTGCCGATCCGGCTCCTGCACAAGCACCCGGCTGACCGTCAGTTCTGAATCGCCAAGGAAAACGCTGTCGCCCACGTCAATGGCCAGACTGGGCAGAACGCGCGATTCTACCCACACCTCGCCTCTGGCTGGTCCACCCTGCTCGGCAAGGTAGGCCTGCCCAAACGCTTGATCGGCTATTTGCAGACTGCCACGCAGTGGATAGGCGTCGCTCACCGCCTTGGCGGCGACCAGCAGATTGGCTTGATCGGAGAACACCATTGAAGCAAAGGCAATGTACTCTGCTGTCTCCAGCCCGCGTTGCCCGGCCTCGGACAACAGTTCCCGCGGGGGCTGCTCGCGAGCTCCCAACACGCGATCTGCCGCCAGCATGTTTGCAGACTCTTGCAACAAAGCCCGTTCGAGACGGTCGGTAAACAAGGCAATTCCGCTGACCGAGGTGACGGCCATGATCATCGCCAGCAGCAACAGCCGCAACTCGCCTCCGCGCCAGTCACGCCACAACAGGCGCAAGGCGACGCGCACTAGCGTGCTGACACTAACTGTATTAAATGCAGAACTGACCTGCTCAGACATGAGCGACTACTCCTGCAACCACGTCTTCGGTTATCTCACCGGCAACCAGACGGATCAACCGTCCACAGCGCTGCGCCAGGCGGTCATCGTGGGTCACCAGCACCAGCGTGGTGCCGTACTCTTTGTTCAGCGAGAACAACAGGTCAATGACCTTCGCGCCTGTGGTGGTGTCAAGATTCCCTGTTGGCTCATCCGCAAACAAAATTTTTGCCTGCGATGCGAATGCGCGGGCAATTGCCACACGCTGCTGCTCACCGCCTGAGAGTTGGTTGGGGTAATGTGTGACACGCGCCTCCAGACCTACTCGCTGAAGCAGCAGAGCTGCCTTTTGACGAGCGTTGCGATCATTTTTCAACTCAATCGGCAACATGACGTTCTCAAGCGCAGTCAGACTAGGCAACAGCTGAAAGGACTGAAAAACAAACCCGACGGACTGGCCGCGCAATTTGGCGCGCTGCTCCTCGTCCATGGTGCTCAGATTCTGTCCGTCCAGCAGCATATCGCCGCCACTGGCACCGTCCAGCCCCGCCATCAATCCCAGCAGCGTTGATTTGCCTGACCCTGAGGCACCTACAATTGCAACCGTCTCGGCAGCGCTGATACTCAGATTGATATCTCTGAGAATAACAAGCTCTCCTTCGCTAGTATTTACGCGTTTGGACAAATGCCGTGCTTCAACCATGCTTGTCATGCCGTACTTGCTCCTGCCAGTAGTCTGATGCCGGAAGGCCGGCTCTGAAAAGTAGTTAAGATGATGCTGACTCAGACACCCTTGTACGCTCGCGCCCAAGGGCGTAGTTCACACAAAACCGGGATTGCAGTCACCACGTATACACATTACCCTTAATTTTCGTTTTGCTGACTACTTTGATAGCTGAGTCTGCTGTCTTGCTGTCGCCTTAGAAGGGCATTGTATCGACTTATGATAAACAAATCTTTTCAACAGCTTGTCAGAATTCAAATGTCCTGGGCACTGTCCCTGGCACTGTCGATGGTTCTGGCGGTGTTTTCTGCGTCATCACTATCGGCCAGCGAGCAGTCATCGTCAGTGATTCTGGTGTGGGGTGACAGCCTCAGCGCCAGCTATCGTATGGACGAGCAACAGGGCTGGGTCGCCCTTTTACAGGAAAGACTCACGGCTGAAGGCCTCCATGACTGGTACGTTGTGAATGGCAGCGTGAGTGGCGAAACCACCGCGGGTGGGCTGGCACGCCTCCCTGCCATGCTGGCCAGCACCAGCCCTGACATCGTCATTCTGGAACTCGGTGGCAACGATGGTCTTCGCGGCTTGCCTGTTCCAACCATTCGCGAAAATCTCGTACAGATGATTGAACTCAGTCAGGGCGCAGGCGCACGTGTGCTGTTATCTGGCATTCAAATTCCACCTAATTACGGCCCACGCTACACCGGACCTTTTTATGCGCAATACACTGAACTGGCGCAGCAATACGGTTTGGCACTGATTCCATTTTTACTAGACGGCATCGCAGAAAATGCAGAGCTCATGCAGGACGACGGCATTCATCCGACCGCAGAGGCACAGCCCTTGATCGTCGAAATAGTCTGGCCGCTTCTTAGCCAGTTAATGGCCACTGAACACTGATCACTGACTGCTGCTTCAAAACCGCGGCTCTGGCCGGGCATCTGAAATAAATAACAGCATAAAGGCAGCCAAAAGATTGCACACTGCCATCATCAAAAAGGCGTTGTCGTAATTGCCGAAATGGTCGTAGTGCGCAGCAGCCAACACCGGGCCCAGCGCTGTCATGGCAAAGGTAAACGGCAATGCTGTTGCACGCACCGAGCCCAGATAGCGCCGACCAAAGTAGCTGGCCCAGATAACTTCCTGCAACGGAATCAAACCGCCCCACCCCAAGCCCATGAGAAAAAAAGCTGAGTAAACCAGCACATTATTCTGCACCTGCACCGCAAGCACGATGATGATCAGCGAAAAACCGGTAATGCCAGCGCCTATCGCGGCCAGCGGACGCGCACTGTAACGGTCAATCAACATGCCCCAGAATGGTTTGCTGATCAGGGCGGGAATCGAGGTCAGCGAGATCATCGATGCCGCCAGCAGTCGCGGATATCCGGCATCGGTCATAAATGGCACGGTCTGCAACAGCATGACCGTGATTGAAATCTGGAACAGACCAAACGCCAGCACCAGCGCATAAAACCGACCTGTGCGCATCGCCTCCCGACGCGTCATCGAACTCGCATAATCGAGCCGTGCCCGGTCACCCATTTCAGACGCCATCTGCTCGGCAGAATGGCCATCCGGGTTCAGGTTGTAGTCTTCAGGGCTGCGCCGAATAACCAGCGCTGCCGGTGTGATCAGCAGCGCAGCACCGATGCCCAGCGTGTGCCAGGCGCTGCGCCAGCCATACAGATCGATTAACCAGGTTGTGAGCGGTGGCAGCAGTACACCACTGAGTGAGACGCCCATCGCCGCCAATGCCACTGCGCGCCCGCGGTAGTTAACAAACCACTTGCCGAGGGTGACATTGACCACCAGATTTCCAATCATGGCCGCGCCAATGGTCACAATAAAGCCATTGATCACTATCCACTGCGACAGGGTTTGCACGGCGCCGAGTGCATAGACCGAAATGGACAGGATCACCATGCCCACCAGAATGAAGGGCCGGCCACCATAGCGGTCTACGCCAGCGCCGATAAAAAAGCCGGTAAATGCGGCCACCATTTGCCCGATAGACCTCGCGGATGTGAACTCCGCACGAGTCCAACCAAATTCGTCGGTCATCGGAATCGTGAAAGGTCCGATGACATAATTTTGCAGGCCGATGGAGGCAAACTGAGTAAAAAATGCCGCGAGAATGATCCAGTAACCATAAAAAATCTTCTGCTCAGAAGGCATGCTCATCACCGGCGAATGCGCCCGTAATCGCCAAGTACAACGCCAGCACATCATCCATGCCCATTTCCAGCGACTCAACAATCAAAGCATGCCCGATCGACACTTCTATGATGTTGCCAATCCCCAAGAATGTTGCAAGATTTTTGAGGTTCAGGTCATGCCCAGCATTAACGCCGATGCCTGCATCAACCGCGGCTCTGGACGTTTGCTGATAACTGGACAACACGTCTGCGCAATGCGCCTGATCCCCGCTGGCATAAGCTCTGGCATAGACTTCGGTATAAAGCTCGATACGATCTGCGCCAACACGTCTGACAGCCTCGATCTGCGACGGATCAGGATCCAGAAACAAGCTGCTGCGCACGCCCCACAAACGCAGCTTTTCGACGATGCTTTTTAGCCGCTGCTCATGGGCCACAACATCCCAGCCATGATCGGATGTCAGCTGACCCGGTTCATCAGGCACCAGCGTGCACTGCGCCGGCCGCAAGGTCTCAATCAGCGCAAGGAACTCCTCCGAGGGGTAACCTTCGATGTTAAATTCAACACCAGGGTAATCGCGCAGCAGGGCGGTCAATTCATGCGCGTCGCGTCGGGTGATATGTCGCTCGTCCGGGCGCGGGTGCACGGTGATGCCACACACGCCTTGATCCAGAATGCGGCGCACAAATACCTGCAGATCCGGGAAATTGGTGCCACGTGAATTACGCAGCAGTGCAATTTTGTTCACATTTACACTGAGCAGTGTCATATTTTTTCCTGAAGAAAATCGGAAACAAGCCGGTAAAAGGTATCTGGCTTTTCAGCGTGCAGCCAATGGCCGGTCTGGGTGATAGTTTTCAAAGTAGCGTATGGAAACAGTCGCAAGACCTGCTCCTTGTGCGCAGGCAAAATGTAGTCTGACAGCTCACCGCGCACAAACAGCACCTTACCCGGATAGGCGCTATTTGCAATTGGGGCATCTCGCAGATCAGCGTACGACGCCTTCAGAACCGGCAGATTGATTCGCCAATAAAATCCGCCGGATTCCTGCCGCAGCAGATTACTCAGCAGAAACTGCCTCACAACTTCGTCATCAACATAGTGCGACAGTTGCAGGTCAGCGTCCGTGCGACTGGCCAGTGATGACGGCTGTAAGGCGCATAAACCTTCAAAAATTTCATCATGCTCGCCGCGCTCTCCACCGTAGTGAACAGGTGCCACGTCGGCAACAACCAACCGTAGTATGCGCTGCGGGTGTTTCAAAGCAAACTGCATGGCAGCTTTGCCGCCCATTGAGTGCCCGAGTATGTGCGCTTTATCGATGCCACGGTCATTCATGAACTCAAGTATATCGTCAGCCATCACCTGATGATTCATGTCATCGCTATGCGGCGATGCGCCATGGTTGCGCATGTCCAACGCAAGCACTGCAAAGTGTTCTGACAGCTTTCGCGCGTGCCATGTCCAATTTTGCAGGCTGCCAAACAGACCGTGCAAAATCAGCAAGGGCTCACCGGCTGTGGAATACTGCTTGTAGTTGAGCTTCATCACTGGCCCTGGCCAAGTCACACACTGATGTTTGCGGAGATCCAGCTCAACACATCGTCATGATGTGTTTTGGTTTTGACATCATCCATCACGTGCCGCAAGGTGCCGCCTGCATCGATAATGTAAGTTTGTCGGAATACGCCCATATATTCGCGGCCCATGAATTTTTTCAGGCCCCAGGCACCATAGCGTTCAGCAACCACATGGTCTTCGTCAGACAATAGGCTGAAATTTAGCGCTTCCTTTTCGATAAATTTCTGTAACTTTTTAACCGGATCGGGGCTCACTCCCAGCACTACAATTCCGAGCCGGTCAAGTTCGGCCTTGCTGTCCCTCAAGCTGCATGCCTGCACTGTACAGCCGGGGGTCATGGCTTTGGGGTAAAAATAAAGCACGACAACTTTGCCTTTCAATCCATCCAAAGACACAAGCTCATCTTGCTGATTGCGCAGTGAAAACGGCGGGGCACTGCTACCAATTGTGGGTAATGACATAGTTGGGCTCCTTTAAATGTTGCGGCATTATAGTAATTGTTCAGTGTACTTCATATGTTTTGTATGATCTGGGCCAACTCCAATTGCAAAGCTTGCGAGCATGATGAGTGAAAGCAATAATGAAATTGAACGCAGGAATACGCCCTTGGAGAAGTATCCGTGAACACGCCATACAAATCGATTGTTGTATTGACCGGCGCAGGGATTTCCGCAGAGTCAGGCATTCAGACTTTCAGAGCAGCGGACGGACTCTGGGAGAATCACCGCATCGAGGACATCGCGACACCCGAAGGATTTCAACGAAACCCGGTCGCTGTGCACGAATTCTATAACCAACGCAGGCGCCACCTGCTGCAGACCGAGATAAAACCCAACAACGCCCACTCGGCGCTGGCAAAACTTGAGCATGAACTTGAGTTATACCCTGACACACGTTATCTGCTGGTAACACAAAACATCGACAACCTGCATGAGCGCGCCGGCAGCAAAAAACTGATCCATATGCATGGCGAACTGTTAAAAATGCGCTGCAGCGTCACAGGTCTGATTTTTGATATTCGGCAAGATCTGACACTTGAGCAATGCTGCCGCTGCTGCAGACAGCCAGGCAACCTGCGCCCGCACGTCGTGTGGTTTGGCGAAATGCCGCTCGGTATGCATGAAATTGAGCAATCGCTGATGAGTTGTGATCTGTTTATTGCGATAGGAACATCGGGAAATGTGTACCCGGCCGCGGGCTTTAATCAGACTGCACGGCACTACGGCGCACATACACTGGAATTGAACCTCGAATCGACCGGGTCAACTTTTGACGAGCATCGCTACGGGCGGGCCAGTGAGACCACACCCGCACTGATCACTGAAATTCTCAGGAATTTGTCCCAAATTCAGACTTTCAATGACAATTATCAATAGATAACGATCGCTCGAGATTGACTGAGCGGAAGCAACACGAGTATTCTCGCGAGCGTGCATGAGGGTATGGCCGGAAGTTGGGAATCCGGTAACAACAAAAACTGAATGACGGTTTGAGTATGAACCGGATTTATGACAGCTGCATGTCATCAACAATACGGGCAGCTGAAGTTTTTGCTTGTTGCGCTTTGTCTTTCCTCTCGTCCTGTAGCAGGCCCTGCAGATGCGTTAACCCATTAGAGATGTAAACTAAAAAAAAGTTCCCTTAAGGAGGGTACGTGGATGTATAGACATTCCAGCTTAGCAAAAGCAGTTCGACTGGCCATTATCGGCGGTAGCGCAGGCGCAGCCGGTATGGCAGTTTCAATGCCTACATTTGCGCAGGACACGCCTGAGATCGAAGAAGTAATCGTAACGGGCTCACTGATTGCGCGTCGTGACGCCATCGC
>CAMBPO010000022.1 GCA_945869725.1 Klebsiella pneumoniae | reverse complement strand
GCCTTTGGGGATAAATTTCTCCCGACGAAAGCTCATGCAGCCGTTGCCGCCCTTGCCGGCTTCCACAACGATCTCTGCTTCATCTACAAACTTCACGTATATTTCCGCCCATATAAAAAAGCCCTGTCGACTGACAGGGCTTTATTTTGATCCTTGGCACCACCTGACACACAATCCTGATTCACGAGCTCTCAGGCCATCCGCTCACAGCGCCGGATGCGCTCAAGCAGTCACAATGCTGACGTACTTGCGGTTGTTTGCACCTTTAACTTCGAAAAGCACTTTACCTTCTGCTGTTGCAAACAAAGTATGGTCTTTACCAATACCTACATTGCGACCGGGGTGGAAGCGTGTGCCACGCTGACGAACAATAATGTTGCCAGCCAATGCGTGTTCACCACCGAACTTCTTGACGCCAAGTCGTTTGGCTATCGAGTCACGACCGTTACTGGTACTACCGCCTGCTTTTTTATGTGCCATTTTCTATATCACTCCAAGCCTGACTCAGGCGTTGATACCTGTAATACGAACTTCAGTAAACCACTGACGGTGGCCCTGACGCTTACGATAATGTTTACGACGATTAAACTTGATGATTGTGACCTTTTTGGCACGGCCTTGGGCAATAACTTCCGCGGTTACTGTACTGCCTTCCACGTAAGGTGCACCTATCTTTACAGATTCGCCTTCACCTACCATCAGCACTTTATCAAAGTTAATCAACTCACCCATTGGAACTTCAATCTTTTCCAACTTCAGTGTTTCGCCTTCAACAACACGGTGCTGTTTGCCACCACTTTCAATAACCGCGTACATATCAAACTCCAGTATTAGGTAACGTCAGCCCCGGCAATGGCCGATGTGCAATAAGCTTTAAGGGCGGGCATTTTACGAGAAGCAAGCGCTGCAGGCAAGCACTTATCAATGATTTATCGTCTTGACACCGGACGCCTCCCCCCCTAGCATTGCCGGCGCGTCAATTCTTAAGCATACTTGAACTCCGGTCACCCCATGCACAAAAACATCCGCGCCGCAGTCGCCACCGATTTCGAGGCTGTCAATACTTTTATTATTGAGCAATTGCATTCCAATGTGGATCTGGTCGAAAACATCGGCCATTACATAACCAATGCCGGTGGCAAGCGTATGCGGCCGGTGCTGGTACTGCTCAGCGCGCGGGCTTGTGGCGCTACTGGCGATGACGCGGTCAAACTCGCAGCGGTCATTGAGTTCATTCACACTGCCACCTTGCTTCATGATGATGTTGTGGACATGTCAACGATGCGACGCGGACGTCCGACTGCCAACGAGCAGTGGAACAATCCGTCCAGTGTCCTTGTTGGCGACTTTATCTACTCGCGCGCTTTCCAGATTCTGGTCAGCATCGGCCACATTGGTATTATGCAGGTCATAGCTGATACCACTAATGTGATTGCCGAAGGCGAAGTGCTGCAGCTTCTCAACAAACACCGCGTTGACACCACTGAGGCAGATTACCTGCGTGTGATCAGTGATAAGACTGCCGTTCTATTTCAGGCTGCGGCGTACTGCGGCGCGTTGATCGCCAATGCAGACAGCGCACTTCAGATTGCACTGAAAGAGGCTGGCATGCATATCGGGCTTGCATTTCAGTTAGTCGACGATGCGCTTGACTATGATGGCAACACAACCGAACTGGGCAAAAACATCGGCGATGATCTTGCAGAGGGCAAGCCTACATTGCCGCTAATATTTGCTATGCAACACGCCAGCGATGAAGATCAGGCTATCATCCGCCAGAGCATCCTCACCGGCGGAACTGATCGCCTGGCTGAGGTCATTGAAATCGTTGTGCGCTGCGGTGCCCTTGACTACACTCGACAAGTCGCGCGCCAGCACGCAGACGAGGCGGTAGCAAAACTGATGCAACTCCCTGAGTCAACCTACCGCAGTGCCTTGCTGCAAATGTGTGAACTGGCTGTTTCACGCGCCAGTTAATCCGCACTACTCCGTATCGCTAGAGTTTCCTTTTCAGGTATGTTAAATCAGCAACTCAATGAGATAACAACTCATTCGTGATGACTGACCATGCCCCGAAAATTTGCCCCAAGAGCGGAGTACCAACGCAATGCCATTTACCGAGACCAGACCCATACTCGACACTGTTGCAGACATAGAAGCATTTGAAAGCGTGCCCCTTGCGGAACGTTTTCCTGCTGTGCACGCGCTTGAGCTGATTGAAAAAAGTGCTGAATTGTATGGCGAGGACCCGGCAATCGAGTTTCTTCTGACTGGCAGACGCGACGAACAGCCAACCACACTGAGTTTTAACGCTCTCGCAAAACTTACACGCCAGACAGCCAATCTGCTGAGTTCACTGGGCCTGCAAGGCGATCAGTCAGTATCCATTCTGTTACCCATATTGCCTCAGTCGCATCCGTTGATTCTGGGCAGTCAGGTTGCTGGCCTAGCTAATCCGATAAATCCACTGTTGGAACCGGCACACATCAGTGAAATAATTCAAGCCACTGATGCCCGGGTTATTGCTTGCCTTGCGCCATCAGCTCACAGTGATCTCTGGCAAAAACTCCTGAAGATACTGCCTGATTTACCGAAAGTGCACACCATACTGGCAGTACATCAGCCAGGTTTGACCGATGAATCAGCCAGCCTTGAACTCCCTTTTCCAAATGTGAAGGTGATTGATTTTAATGAAGCTCAAGCCATGCAAGTCGCAGACCGACTGGTGCATCCCAGAAAGATCACTACAGACACACTGGCAGCCTGTTTCCATACCGGAGGAACGACGGGCAAACCAAAAATTGCGCAGCTGACTCACGGAAACATGGCATATCTTGGACAATTAGCTCGCGTGCTCAACTCTCATATTGGCCGACAAACAGCCTTGTGTGGCCTACCATTGTTTCACATTTACGGCGTAATCATTCTGGGTATAGGAGCATTCAGTTCCGGAAATAGGGTTGTCCTGATGACCCCGTCGGGTTTTAGAAATCCGGAGGTCATCAAAAATCTCTGGCATCACGTTGCGCGCTTCAAGGCAAAAAGCTTTGCAGCCGTACCTACAGTGCTGACTGCCCTGGCGCAGATTCCAGTGGGTGATGAGGATATCAGTTGCCTGAAGCGCATTAATTCCGGAGCCGCACCGCTGTCACCAGCCTTTGAGCAGCGGTTCGAAGAGCGCTACCAACTGATTGTCACTAACGGTTATGGTATGACCGAGACAACCTCGTTGATCTCTCGGGCACCGGATACTCAACCCCCGGGCAGTGTAGGTTTGCGTTTGCCGTATTCAAGAATTCGTATTGCAACGCTGGGTGCAGACAATAACGCCTCTGATTGCGCTCTCGGTCAAAGTGGAGTGGTACTGGTTAAAGGTCCACAGGTGTTTGCCGGGTACAAGGCCGCCATTGACAATGCTCAGGCATGGGTAGACGGCGAGTGGTTCAATACAGGCGATCTCGGTTACATGGATGACGAGGGCTTTCTCCATCTGACCGGAAGAGCCAAAGACCTTATCATTCGCGGCGGCCACAATATTGATCCGGAGATCATTGAAGAGCCTCTTAACCGTCACCCTAGCGTTTTAAGCGCCATCGCAGTAGGCATGCCAGATCCTTACGCAGGTGAGTTGCCAATGGCATTTGTTGTGTTGCAACCAGGCGCCAGTACAACAACAGCTGAACTACTCACTTACTGTGAGACTGAGGTCTCTGAACGGGCCGCCATACCCAAACGTATCGAGATCATTTCCGCGATGCCAATCACTGCTGTTGGCAAAATATTCAAACCGGTACTACGCGAACAAATCAGCGCCGCGGTCCTGTCCGAACACTTGTACAAGGAAGGCATTTCTGCAGAAGTAACGTGCAGGGCGGATAACAAAACCGGGCTGACCGCGTCAATAAAATTGCGCGACCTATCCCATAAAGCAGCAACGGAAGAGTTGCTAAGCAGCTATAACGTTGTGGTTAATATTTCAGGCTAATCAACAACCTGTATCGTCAAGCCAGCACTGGTAGAGCGCAGTATTGAGCGAGTCTCAATACGGCGCAAACGGTTCTGGCTGGCGCGATAGGTCTGGTCACCCAACTCTCTGATCGCCACTGACATCATTGAAAGATCATCGTAAGCCTTGGAATCCCCCAGTTCCCTGAAGGTCAAACCGAGCGCCAGATAAAAATCCGGCTCAAGGTCATTGCGGCGGATGGCTTCCTGAAAATGCTCTCGGGCCGCGTCGAAATTCTTTTCCTCAAAGGCAAGATTACCCAACATGTAGTGATAATAGGGATTGCGGTTGTTGTATGACTGAACCGCGCGGCGATAGCGCTGGGACTTGGCAGTCTCGCCGATCCCTGCATAATAACGTGCCAGATTGTTTATAGAACTGGCGTTATTTCGGTCCAGTAAAGACGCCTTTAAAAAGCTGTACTCCGCCAGTTCTGGTTTATCCAGACGCCCCAACGCACTGCCTATGTTGTTCCACGCCATAGCCAAACCCGGATCAAGCGCCAATGCAACTCTGAACAATTCAAGCGCCTGTTGCGTCTGTCCATCAATCAGCAATTCAACTGCCAGATTATTAAAGTAAAGTGCCTGTGCTGCGGTATCGGAGATGATTTCTGCCGTCTGCTGCTGGAGCCTGACTTCTGGCGTGAAATCAATAATATACTGGTTGGTGGGACTGATTCGACCCAATGCATTGATGTGTTCACTGAGTATCAGCAATTCACCGCGCCGATTCCACATGGGACGTATCTGCACGGTCTGGTAACTCACTTGCAAACCAAGATGCCTAGCCATGCCTATATAAAGATTTACCAGTGACAGGCAATTTGCGCGGCGCTCCCTGAAAGCCTCAGAGGCAGTAAAGTTAGCAGCATCGTCGTATTGTATGTTCAAAAATTCCGGTTCAAACAAGATCACCTGCAGACGCTCAACCAAGTCCCAACCACCAAGACCAGGCTCAATATTGGCATCCAGATAGTCTATAAGGGATTGATCCAGGGCCAGCAGATCGATCTCCGGCACGGTAATAGTGTCGCCGAGTATCTGCAACTCAAGCTCGTCACTTTCCCTGAATCCCGGGTTGAGCCCAGAAAATTGACACGCGCCAAGTATTGACAGTGACAACAGAAGAAAAATTACCCGTAAAGTCTTTAGCACCCGCGCCACCCAGTCAGGAATTCGTTCTGAGAAAGACCGTAAAGCTTTGGAGTTCATTCCAAAGTCTGCATCGCATTCTGCACCAGAACAACAGAAACCAGTAGCCCAGGGAGGTCATCACATATTCGGGTAACTTGGCCCACCGCTGCCTTCGGGCACTACCCACTTGATGTTCTGAGAAGGATCCTTGATGTCACAGGTTTTGCAATGCACGCAGTTCTGGGCGTTAATCTGGAATCGCTTGCCACCAGCGCCATCATCAAGCACTTCGTAAACACCCGCAGGACAATAACGCTGCGCCGGCTCGTCATACATTGGCAAATTGTGAGCAATCGGTATGGATGCATCAACCAACTTCAGGTGACAAGGTTGATCTTCCGCATGATTCGTATTGGACAGAAACACCGACGACAGTTTGTCAAACGTGATTTTTCCGTCAGGTTTTCCATAAACAATTTTGTTACAAGCGGATGCCGGCTTCAATTGCGCGTAGTCAGGTGACTTGTCGTGGAAAGTCAGAGGGAAACGACCACCAAAAATATTGTGCTCAACAAAACTCAGGCTGCTGCCGATCCAGAATCCAAAATTATGAAAACCGGCGCTGAAGTTACGTGTTTTATACAGTTCATCGCGCAGACTCGACTTAGCAAATCGTTCACCGTACTCGATCAGATCATGGCCTGATGGCACAGACTCCTGTTTCAGAGATTCCATCACTGATTCCGCTGCCAGCATGCCAGAGCGCATGGCAGTATGACTGCCTTTGATCTTAGCTGCATTGAGCGTGCCAGCATCACAACCGATCAACAGACCTCCCGGGAAACTCATTTTTGGAAGTGAGTTTAATCCGCCTTTGTTCAGCGCACGGGCACCGTAACTGAGACGTTTTCCACCTTCAATGTATTGTTTGATGACCGGGTGTAGCTTGAATTTCTGGAATTCATCGAATGGACTGATATGTGGGTTCTTGTAACCCAGATCCACAATTAAACCAACATAGACCTGATTATTTTCAGCATGATATAAAAATCCACCACTGGAGCCCGCGTAGCTGTCGACAATCATCGGATAGCCCGCGGTATGTACAACCAATCCTTCCTTGTGTTTGGCAGGATCGATCTCCCAGACCTCTTTCAGACCGATACCGTAATGCTGGGGATCACTGTCTTTATCCAGTTCAAAACGGGAAATCAGCTCTTTACCCAGATGCCCGCGGCAACCCTCAGCCAAAATGGTGTACTTGGCATGGAACTCAAAACCCGGCTCATAGGCATCTTTTTTGTTGCCATGGGCATCGACACCCATATCACCTGTAGCCACGCCTTTGACGGTACCATCGTCGTGATAGAGAATTTCAGCTGCGGCAAATCCGGGGAAAATTTCTGCGCCCAGTTCCGCCGCCTGCTCCGCCAGCCAGCGGCATAGGTTACCCAGTGAGACGATGTAGTTGCCATGATTGCGCATGGGTTTGGGAACTAGCAGATCGGGGAATCGAATGGAGTTTTCAGAACCTGGCAGATAGTAGATATCGTCGCCTGTCACCGCCGTATTCAATGGTGCCCCCCGCTCTTTCCAGTCAGGAAACAGCTCATTTAACGCAGAAGGCTCAAACACTGCGCCGGATAATATATGGGCACCCACTTCCGAGCCCTTCTCCAGTACACAGACTGAGATCTCCCTGCCAGACTCTTTGGCCAGTTGTAGCAAGCGGCAAGCTGTCGACAGACCCGCTGGACCCGCGCCCACGATGACAACATCAACTTCCATAGACTCGCGCTGCATGGCCTTTTCTCCCGTTGAAACGTGCTGATGCGAACTGCAAAAAATCGGCTGCTAACCGACTGCCGAACACGGCAGGCGCCCAACCTCAAAAGGCCGGTATTATCCTCATTCCCGATACAAATCGCAAAACAAGGCTGCTTTGATATCAACCAGATTTGCGGCTTAACGTTGTTACTGACCAGAGATACTCGCCACTAAGGCATCTTGCAGACCTGGGTATCTAAAAACAAATCCTTCAGCAAGCAGGCGCGCAGGTATCACATTTTGTCCGTTGAGCAACAACTGCTCACCCATTTCACCAAACATAAGTTGCACTATCGCAGCAGGTTGTGGAAACAGACAAGGCCGGTGAAGTGCGTCTGCCAGCAACTGACTGAAGCGGGCATTAGTCACAGCGTCGGGGGCCGTCACATTAAACACGCCCTGCGCTTCGGACGTGATCAACCAGTTGATCACCGCAATCACATCATCCCGATGTATCCAAGACAGATATTGCTGTCCATGGCCCGTGCGCCCGCCCAGGCCCAGTTTAAAAATTGGCAATAACTTACCCAGCATTCCTCCGCCAGGCGCCAGCACCACACCCAGGCGAATAATACAAACGCGCATGCCCAAGGCCTCTGCCTTGCTCGCCTCTTCTTCCCAGCGCTTACATAACTCGGTTGTAAATTCATCCCCCCCGGCAGCGCGCTCATCCAGCGGTCTTCCGTCCGCGCTGCCATAAAACCCAATGGCAGATGCGCTGATCAGCACTCCCGGCCGCGTGTCCAGACGTTGCGCCAATGACAGCAGTGCACGCGTTGTCTGCACCCTACTGTCGAGCAGAATTTTTTTGCGCGCCTGGCTCCAGCGTTGATCAGCGATTCCTGCACCAGACAGATTAATGACCACATCGATCTGTTCGCTGTTCTCGATCTCATCAAAATTCCTGATAAGCGTTGGCGCAGCGCCTAACAGCTGCCGCGAGCGCGCATAGTCACGGACAAAGACCGTAACCCTCCAGCCTTGCTGCAACAAAAATACGATCAATGGGACACCCACAAACCCGGTCCCTCCGGTAATCAGCACATGCCCTTTTTTTGCCATATTAGTGCCCGAAACAGCATCAGATTATTGGCGAAACACCACAAGTTGTCTCAGAAACCCGTGAGAAATTTTCGCTCGGTGAATAAATACAAAAACTATAATTAATGCATTTTGGAGATGATGCTAGAGTAAGAAAATCCAGGTTGTTAATGTGTAGCAACAGTCTGGCCCTTTCCATGCCTCCACGGTTAAACAACTCACCCCGTCTTGAAGCCTGCCCAGTGATACTGACAATCTCGAACATAACCAATGACTGTCGATTGGCAATCGCGACATCGGAATCAGCAACACTTATTGACCAACCCGCCGCTATTGAGCGGGCTTGATGAAAACAAACATATGCTGCCAAGGAAGAAAGTCTAACGTTTCCTGCAGAATCAAACCAAATACGTCCATCTCCCGGACAACCTGCTCAACAGACATTTTATGCAGAGGACGAATGGGCACCGAGTCATCCTCAGCGCGGTACTCGACCAGAAACAGACGGCCACCGGGCGTTAGTGCATCGTAGATTCCCTGCATCATTTCAAAAGGATGTGAAAATTCATGGTATGCATCGACCAGCAGGACAGCATCAACGCTGTTGGCTGGCAGGCCCGGATTATCAATCTGACCGAGTAAAGTTTCGACATTTGCAATCCCTGTCTCTTGTTTGCGTTGCTCCATCAACGCCAGCATCTCAGGCTGAATATCAGTTGCCAGTACCTTGCCATCTGGCACTACGCTAGCAATACGAAAAGCGAAATAACCAGTACCGGCACCTATGTCTGCCACCACCTCATCTGGCGCCAGCGACATATTAGCAACCACTTCATCAGGCATCTCCTCATGAGTACGTTCCTGACGTTCCAGCCATCCCGCACCCTGATGCCCCATCACACCTGAAATTTCCCGCCCCATGTAAAACTTGCCAATACCGCCGCGGCTTTGCTGAGGATCGACGTCGTATCCCGGATGCTCTGCCGCGTGCGCGGACAGGCTGGCTGACGCTACAATCAAAAAGGCTAGCTTAAATACTAACGTACTCAGAACAGGAAAATATTTCATTGTCTGTTTCCCCGACCACAGGTCAGATGCAGGAGTGATTGATTGGCAAAGATTGTAATGCATCAGCCTCTGATTCAACAGAGTCCTTTCTGTTTGCCGGGCGGCAGCGCGTTTTCAAGCCTGTGGTATGATCGCTGCCACTAAAAACGCATCTGCACAACTGGAGATATCACGCACATGAGCAAGGTTCTGGAAGGTATTCGGGTACTGGATTTTGGTCGCTATATCGCGGGTCCTTTTTGCGCAAGCCTGCTAAGCGACTTAGGCGCTGAGGTCATTCGTATCGAAAAAGTTCAGGGCAGTGAAGACCGCTTTGTGTCTCCGGTCACTGATCAGGGTGACGGTGCGTTGTTTATGCAAATGGGTCGCAACAAACTTGGCATGACCCTTAATCCCATGAAACCTGAAGGTCGGGAGATCATGCGCAAGCTGGTCGCGACAGCGGACGTTGTTGTTGCCAACCTGCCGCCTGACACTCTGAAGGCCATGGGACTGGATTACGACAGCCTTAAAGCCGTCAAACCTGACATCATACTGACCATGATTTCTGCATTCGGGACCGGTGGCCCTTACAGCAATCGTGTCGGATTTGACGGGCTAGGCCAGGCTATGTCCGGCTCTATGTTTATGTCGGGCACCCCGGAACAACCGGTCAAAGCCTCCGCACCGTTTATCGATTTTGGCACGGCAAGTCTGAGCGCCGTGGGCACCATGGCGGCCTTGTTTGAACGCCAGCGCACCGGCAAAGGTCAGGTCGTTGAGGCGTCTTTGTTCAATACCGCGCTGACCATGATGAATGGTTCTCTGATTGAACAAGCGATGATTTCACCCAATCGCACTGCAACGCTGAACCGATCGCAGACCTCCGGGCCAGCTGATACCTTTAAAACACAGGATGGGTGGGTGCTGATTCAAACTGTTGGCGGGCCGCTCTTTGAACGGTGGGTTGAATTGATGGGTGAGCCACAATGGCTGTCTGACCCGCGCTTCAAAGATGACATCAGTCGCGGCAATCATGGTGAACTCATCAGTGGACGCCTCGCAACCTGGTGCGCCGAGCGCACGACCGCGCAAGTGATGGCGGACATGGAAGCTGCGCGAATCCCTGCCGGACCTGTTATGTCCCCACAACAGGTGCTGGACGACCCACATGCTGCGGCGCGCAAGGTGTTTAAACTGCTCGCTTACCCAGGCGCCGACAAACCAGCCCCTGTTATGCAAACACCTTTCAGTTTATCGGCCAACCCCACTGAGATTCATCGGCGCGCTCCAACGTTGGGGGAACATACACAGCAACTGATGCTTGAGCTTGGATATTCAGAATCAGAGATTCAACGCCTGCGCAGCGCACGGATCATTTAAAATCAAAGCCCTGTTCAGCGAGAAACCCCCGCATGTGCGGGCGTGCTTTTTCGCTGAGCAGATCAGCAACCTGCTCACTCCAGCTAATGCCGTGGCCACCGCCTGTCCGTGTGCGATAGTATTCTCGGACCTGTTCATCATAAGCAGCCACAACAGGCTGATCTCCACTATCGTCATAGACCTCATTTTTGACAATCACTGACAGTGGCAATCGCGGCTTGACCTCAGGGTCTTGGTCCGGATACCCAAGGCATAACCCGAACACCGGGTAAACGCCTTGAGGTAGTTGCAGCAAATCGGATACTTCCCGGGGATTGTTGCGGATGCCACCGATGTAGCAAATGCCCAGACCCAATGACTCCGCAGCAACCACTGCGTTTTGAGCCATCAATGCCGCATCTACTGTTGCGATAATAAAATACTCGGTGTACTCACCAGAAAATGACTTACCGTAGGTCGTGCAACAATTTCCTGCACGACGCAGATCGGCACAAAACACCAGAAATTCGGGCGCGCTGGCGACATACGGCTGGTTACCCGCATACATCGCTAACTTCTGGCGACTCTCCGGGTTGCGAATCCGGATGACCGTTGCCCCCTGCAGAAAACTCGATGTTGCCGCACTTTGCCCGGCCAGCAAAATCTGCTCGAGTACTTGTTCAGTCACGGGCTGGTTTTTGAACTTCCTGATGCTGCGATGAGCTCGCAGTAAATCGATGGTCGCGTTTGTCACAATAACCTCAAGGTAAAAACAGAAATGCGCCAGAGATGGCATGGAAAACGACTGAGCTGTCAGCGGGCAATTGCCACAAGAAGCTCATCAAGGAATTTGGGCACCACATCGTTGGCCAAGGGTGTGGATGCATTAAACAAGACTACCAGTCCAATATTGTGCTCGGGTATCAATACCATTTCCGAGCGATAGCCACGAACCCCGCCGCCATGATGGACCACCCGCAGGCCAGCGTAATCCATAATGCGCCAGCCCAAACCATACCAGGCTTTATCAAGACGTGGCCAACGGTTGAAGTAGTTGCCGTGAGGGGTCTCCACAATCGGGGTATGTTGCATCTCCAGCAAAGACTCTGGCAGCACCTCCGGAAAACCTCCCAACTGCGCCTGCGCCCAGCGCACCATATCCAGAATTGTGGCATTAACGCCCGAAGCAGGGCCCACACTGTAATACGCTGGGTTAAGACTGCTGACCTGCCAACGCCCGTTTCCGAACTGATGAGCCTCACTGGCATCGGGATTATTCTGGTATCCATCCAGACCCATTGACGCATTATCCATACCAAGAGGGGAAAAGATGTTCTCTTCAACAAAATCGTCGTAGTTTGTGCCCAGACTGTTTTCAACAACATCTGCCACCAGTGAAAACACGACGTTCTGATACCCATAACAGCGCCCCGGTTCACACACTGCCGGAATCTCATGCAACTTTTCCTGAATTTCCCGGTAATCAACACCTGCATCCAACAAATTGGAAAAAGCATGAGGCATCAGACCTGTGGTATGGCTGAGCACGTGTCTAAGGGTCATACGCTCAGCCGCAGCCGAATCTGTTCCCAGTGTGTAACCGGGCAACACATCAGATATTGGCTCATCCCACCCCACGATATTGTGGTTAACCAGCTGAGAGGCTACCGTCCCGGCAAAGGTTTTTGACACCGATGCAATACGAAAAACAGTATCCTCAACAACAGGTTGTTGATCGTCAACACTGCGAACACCCATCGTCTCAACGCGCACAATGCCACTTGCACTGACAATAGCCAGTGCTAGTCCAGGGATCTGGTCTTCTTCAACCTCAGCGCGCAACCAAGATGTGTATTCATCAAATGCATCAGCATCCGGAGGAGAGACTGGCTGCGGTAACTGGCCGGGCAACTGGCTGAATGCAGGTTGTTGCAAGGAGATTGTCGGGGAAGGTTGTGCTAAACCGGCTAGCGGAGTGAGTGCAATCAAAAGTATTAGGAACTTCAGAACCCGCCTTTCACAAAAAAAAATGGCATTCAATGCAGTTCCGGTCAATTGCTGTTTCCTGTCTGGGTAAGTGATTGCGTTGCAGACTTCCAAGGGAAAATAACATGTCACCGGGATTTTGCAAGCACGACAGCCAGGCTCACACACAAACCTCTGCTGCCTGATTCTGAAAAAATAAGGCCAGTTTGCAGAACAGCAAACTGGCCCCGGAGCAGACCTCCGAGCACCCTGTCACGTGACGATCAGGGCAAAACCACTTCCAGCGGACACAACAAAAACACGGCAGACGCACATGACTCAGGGCATGATCAGCAGCAGACTCTGACCATCACGCTCTACATTCAACGCCAGCAGCGGGGGTTGTGCGCTCAGCAAACTATTGAGTTCAGCGAGGTCATCAACTGATTGTCGGTTTAGTGCTGTGATCATATCTCCCGCCTGCAGACCGCCGGCAGCAGCGCGGCTTTGTGGATCTACAGTAGCCACACCCACACCGGCACGACCATCAGGCAAATCCTGCAATTGCGCACCCAGGAATCTTGATTCTGTGGCTCTGCGCTCATTTGTCTGTCGGTCACCTCCTGCAGCGGATTGATTGCTGGAAGCATTTTCCAGCCGCACTGAGATAAGCAGTGGGTCACCGTCGCGCAGAACATCAATCTTCATATCTTGATCAATGCCTGCCAAACCAACGGCATTACGCAAATCGCGACTGCTGTTGACCGCTTTATCATTGATACCAATCACCAGATCAGTTGCCTGCAACCCCGCCCGCTCAGCTGCCGAACCGGGGAATACTTGGGTTACCAATGCCCCGCGCTCCGCACCCAGCTCCAATGCTTCTTCAACCAGCGCGGTGTGATCTGTGATCAATACGCCCAATTGGCCGCGTTCAACCACACCGTCACGCAGTAAATGCCCCTTCACTGCTTCGACCATATCCACAGGCACTGCAAACCCGACTCCTGAGTTTGTCCCGGATCCTGAAATAATCGCAGTGTTGATTCCCACCAGTCTTCCCTGCAGATCGACCAGAGCGCCACCGGAGTTTCCAACATTGATAGCGGCATCCGTCTGAATAAAATCCTCATAGTTTTCATCATTCAATCCAGCACGGCCCAGCGCGCTGATAATGCCGGAAGTGACCGTCTGGCCCAGGCCAAAGGGATTTCCGATTGCAACCACATAGTCACCGACCCGCAAACTTTCAACATCGGCTAATGGCAACGCGGTCAGACGCTCAGCCTCGATACGAAGCAACGCAATATCAGTTCTCTGATCACTGCCTATCAAAGTGGCATCAAGCACCCTGCCATCCTGCAGGCTCACACTGATGGTGTCGGCGCCGTCTACAACATGGTGATTGGTAATGATGAGTCCTTCATCGCTATCAACAACAACACCTGAACCCGCACCTCTTGACTGCCTGACCGGCGGCTGTGGCATTTGCGAGCCGCCAAAAAATCTAAGTTGATCTGGCATGCGTTGAGAGCGGACCACCGAAATGTTAACAACTGCAGCCGTTGTTGTTTCCAGCATGGGTGCCAACGAGGGCATGGCATTGCTTGCGCCAGCATTGATCTGGGCATTGAGTACGGGGGTGGACAGCGCGGCAATAATCACGCTGGCGCCAAGGGCTATCCGGCGAACATGTTTTTTATGAATCAACGCTTGTGTGAATTTCAAACTTGCCATCATGACAATCCTCCATCAGGTATGTGTGTCCAACTGACAGAAACTCGGGCAATCAAGGTAACGACAGCCAGCCTTTCCGATGACTTGAAACTAGACTGTCATGCCCTCAGAAACCTGATCAAATCCGGAAAAAAACATCCAGATTTTGTGAAGATGGCACTAATGCCGGTTTTTGCAGTCAAAGCAGGTATCGAGTTGTGGCAAACTCAGGCTGCAAACGTTATCCACAGGGTATTAATGGACCACAGGTGATCGGAATGCCTGCTCAAATGAACCGTTTTAAATCAATCACAACGCTTGCGTTACAAGAAGGGTTTGCTGCTGCATCGGTCAATCCGGCCAGTGATCAACACGTTGATCAACCGAGTTGTTTCGGGCAACCATGGCTGTTGCTGCCAAATTCTCCTGCTCCCGGCACTGAGTCGGACACAGCCACTCTTGGGATGAGTGCATGGCAGGTACACCCTCAACGCAATATGATTCAGACAAGCGCAGCCGGAAACCGGACTATCCGCAGACAACTTGAGCCACGGGTCATGCACCTGCTCTGCTTATTGGCGGCGGCTGACGGAAATGTGGTCAATCGCGACGAATTGATGATGGCGCTCTGGCCGAAAGTCATCGTCAACGAGAACTCACTCACACGCGCCGTGTCCGAATTGCGCAAAGCACTGTCGACTCCCGCGCAGGCCAAAACTACCACTGTCCGCAACAGCCCCATCGAGACCGTCTCCAAAAGGGGCTACAGACTTAACGCGAGTTTGCGGTTTGATGACATCACACCTGACATATCTCAACATACCCGCGACACCTACGAGCCTTCGGCAGATGTGGGTGCAGGGCACTTTGGATCGGCTTGGCTGGCGTCTCATTCACGCATGACGGTGGCAATATGCACCGCATTTGCAACTGCAGCTCTGTCGCTGGTCTTGTCATCAGGCTTTTTTGTGCCAGCCGATCCAGCCAGGTTGCGGTCATCAATACCAGCTGTTGATCCGATAAGCATATCTGGCTCACTTTCAGACCGTGTTGTCAGCGATGAGCCTTCCCAGCCAATGGGGGCGCAGTGGCTAAACTCGCTTCATATGCCAGCTGGCACTGCCGACCTTAAGTCAGCGCCGTGGTTAAACCCCGACGACGGCAACAATACCGGTCTGTCAATTCTGTCTCCGGATGGCGATCTGCTGGCTTTTGTGGAGAATCTTTCCGGCCATTCAACACTCAAGCTGCGCAGCCTGAATAATCCTGACGAGATATGGACTGCCTTTACGTCCACAGCAACAATCACCCATGTGCAGTGGTCACCACTGGAGGATGGCATTTTGTTTACAGTGTTAGATCAGCAGCAACCTGCAACGGCAGCATTGACCGATTCCCCGACAATCGGTTCGTCTCTGCTCGCTAGACTGATGCTGCTTGATTTGCATTCTTTGCAGGTACGTGAATTGTATCGACGGGAAAACACGGACACTGTCAAACCGGCCAGCAGTGCAGGTAGTCTGACCTGATCCGGGCCGGTTAATGCACCGGTCCGGTCAGTAAAGCGCCGTGGTGCCGTCAGCAACGCAGCTTCATGCTTTGTGAATTGCGTCAACAACACGCAGCGCGCTGACAACACCATCTTCATGAAAACCTTTGCCCCACCACGCTCCGCAGAACCAACTGCGACGCACACCATTAATCTGCTCCCAGCGATCCTGCGCCTGTGCGCCTGCGCGGGTGAAAATCGGGTGAGCGTAATCATATCGACCGAGAATTTTTGTGGAATCAATATGATCGGCATGGTTCAGACTGACAAAAAAATGATGCGGGCCCGCAATCCCCATCAGCCTGTTCATATCGTAAGTCAGACGAGGCAAACCTGACCGGTCACTGCCAAGATGGTAATTCCAGCTGGCCCACGCGCGGCGACTGCGCGGCATGACCGTTGCGTCCGTGTGTAACACCACATCGTTGGGCTGATAGCGGATGCTCGACAAAATCTCGGCTTCAAGGCTGTCAGCATCCGATAACAACGCATACGCCTGATTGCTGTGGCAGGCCAAGATCACCTGATCAAACATTTCCAAACCGGCAGCGCTGTTGACCTCGACCCCGTGCTCGTGCCGGGTGATCGAAAGCACCGGTGAATTGAGCCTGATTTTGTCAGCAAATGCCGCCGTCATCGGCCCAAGGTAGGCCTGGGAACCTCCGCACAAGGTCCGCCACCGAGGGCGGTTGTTAACATTGATCAGGCCATGTTTATACAAAAACGGCAGCAGGAAGCGCACAGGGAACTCGTACATCTGCAAAAATGGCGTGGACCAGATGGCAGAACACATCGGTACAAGGTAGAAGTCCATAAACATCTGACTTAAACCATGATGCTCAACATACTGCCTGAGTGTCATGTCTGGGATTTTATCGTGTTCAACATCGCTGATAGCGCGTTTGTTAAACGACAGGATGTTGGTCAGCATTCTCAAAAATGCAGGCGACAACAGATTGCGCCGCTGCGCAAACAGGCTGTTAATCATCTCAAACTGACCAGTCACTCCAGCGTACTCCAGTCCGGTCTGAGCGCAGCTGACACCAAAACTCATATCCGATTCACGCCACTGCACACCCAATTCATCCATCAGACGGATGAAATTGGGGTAAGTCCAGTCGTTGTAGACGATGAATCCGGTATCGACAGCATAGCGCTGCCCTTCAAGGTGCACATCAATCGTTGCGGTATGGCCCCCGATACGCTCTGCAGCCTCAAACACGGTGATGTCATGCCGAGCATTTAACTTGTAAGCCGCAGTCAGACCGGCTATGCCGGTCCCGATAATGGCAATTCTCAAGAGTTTGACATCCTGTTTCTTAAATTAAAGATGTTGTTGTTACGTGGCGCTTTCATCGCCAGACCAGCATCTGACAGTCACAAACAGACATAAAAAACCCGGCGACCTTTGTAGATCACCGGGTTTGCTTGCCCTCATCGAAAACTCATCAGTGCCACCAGCACATCACGAGTACTGGGCAAGCTCCTTACGCGCGATCACCCGACGGTGCACTTCATCCGGGCCATCCGCCAGACGCAGTGTGCGCTGTGATGTCCACAGCGCAGCGAGTGGGAAGTCCTGTGACACACCGGCAGCGCCATGCATTTGAATGGCACGATCTATAACCCGCAGTGCCATATTGGGCACAGCGACTTTGATTTGTGAAATCGCGTCACGAGCGGCTTTATTGCCGATGGTGTCCATCAGGTAGGCAGCTTTGAATACCAGCAGCCTGCACATTTCGATTTCAATACGGCTGTCGGCGATTACATCATAGTTGCCACCGAGTTCAGCCAGCGGTCGGCCAAACGCCTCTCTGCTCAGGGCGCGTTTGCACATCAGATCCAGTGCGCGCTCTGCTGCACCGATGGAACGCATGCAGTGGTGAATACGGCCTGGTCCAAGACGACCTTGAGAAATCTCAAAACCTCGTCCGCGACCCAGGATAATGTTTTCCTTGGGAACTCGCACATTGCTGAAACGAATGTGCATGTGCCCGTGAGGCGCATCATCTTTGCCAAACACTTCCATCGGACGCAGCACGGCGACACCGGGGGTATCCATGGGCACCAGAATCTGCGACTGGCGACTGTGTTTTGGTGCATCCGGGTCGGTCACCACCATCACAATCATGATCTTGCAACGCGCATCGCCAGCACCGGAGATATAAAACTTCTCGCCATTGATAACCCAGTCGTCGCCATCCAATACGGCACGGGTGGAAATATTGGTGGCATCAGAGGAGGCAACGTCCGGCTCAGTCATCGCAAACGCCGAGCGGATTTTGCCTGCCAGCAGGGGCTTCAACCATTGATCTTTCTGCTCCTGAGAGCCATACCTCTCGAGAACCTCCATGTTACCGGTGTCAGGTGCGCTGCAGTTAAAGGCCTCTGAAGCCAGGCGACTGCGCCCCATGATTTCAGCAAGATGCGCGTATTCAAGATTGCTGATACCGGCACCGCCCTGACTTTTGGGCAGAAAAAAGTTCCACAAACCCAGCGTGCGCGCCTGACCCTTGAGGCTCTCCATAATCTCTTCTTGACGCGGCGTATGTGACCATCGGTCGCCGACACTGACTTCTTCGTGGTATTCGTGCTCAACTGCAGCAACATCAACTTCCACAAACGTGCGTATTTTTTCCCGCACTTCCTGCATTTCTTCGGAGAGACCCAGATTCATTTTTACTTCCTCATTATTCAATGTTCAGTCGTTGTAACAGGTGATTTTTTGAGTGCTGGCAGTGTTGACCGCTCGCGTTGGCAACCGGCAGCGGCTTTATCGTGTAAAAGTTATCCTGTGATGGTGCCGCCACCATCAACAACCAATGTTTGGCCGGTTGTGAAACTGCCGGCATCCGACGCGAGATAGATTGCTGCACCGGCAATCTCATCTGGCTCGCCGATACGGCGCAACGGATACTTGGAAACGGTTTGTTGATAAGTCTCAGGATTCTCCCACAGAGCCCGCGCAAAATCTGTGCGTACAAGGCCGGGAGCAATACAGTTCACGCGGATATTGTGTGGCCCCCACTCGACGGCAAGATTGCGGGCCATCTGCATGTCAGCCGCTTTAGAGATACCGTAGGCGCCAAGTACATTGCTGCCCTTGATACCCGCAATCGAAGAAACGATGATGACCGCGCCGCCACCGAGTTTTGCCATACCCGGCAATACCATCTGACAAAGTCGATGTGCACTGCCGATGTTGGAATTCATAATCTTGTCAAAAGCGTCATCAGGAATGTCCTGCGAGGGGCCGTAAAAGGGATTCAGCGCTGCATTGATGACCAGGATATCAATCTTGCCGTACTGTTCCACGGTTTTGTCTGCAAGCGCCTGCAGCTGAACTTTGTAATTGATATTGCAGGCAAAAGGGAATGCATCACCGCCTTTGGCATTGATATCGGCAGCCACTTCATCACAAGCGGGCTGATTACGGCTGGAAACAACAACCTTGGCACCGGCTTCCGCCATTCGATGGGCAATTGCCAGTCCAATACCCTTGGTAGAACCCGTAATCAGAGCAACTTTACCGGTCAGGTCGAACAATCCCATGTTTTATCCTCTTTATCACTGACAGTCTGGGTGACTCGATATTCGACAACCCAAGGCCATTATAATTTTAATGAATTTTACTCGACCCAATCATAACAGCGAGGACAATCACTGAGAAGACTTTTACCCAGGAGCATTCATCCAGTCACGGCGCCCTTTACTGATGTGCGTCCCACCATCTACGGGCAGCACAATTCCATTGGTATAAGCCCCTGCGCGGGAGACCAGATAAAGCAGAGCGCCTGCAATTTCCTCCGGTTCACCACAACGACCGAGCGGACTATCACCGGCAATATCATCTCCATAGACCTTGAGCACGTGATCCGCCATTTTTGAATGGAAAAAACCAGGCGCAATCGCGTTCACGGTTATGCCGCGCGGACCCAGATCAACGGCCAGCGTGCGGGTCAGATGATGCAAGGCTGCCTTGCTGGCCGAATAAGCAAACGTGGGCACTCTCTGAACAATGGGCACATGAAGTCCATCCATCGAACCTATATTCACGACCCTGGCAGGATTCAAATCAGCCGCTGCCACTTCCAGTAATGGCAACAGATCTCTGGTCAATGAAAAGACTGAGTTAACATTGGTATTCATGACTTTGGCAAAGGCATCGTCAGGGTATTGCTCGATGCTGGCCCCCCAATTGGCGCCAGCGTTGTTAACCAGAATTGAAAGTCCCTGAGTTCCAAACACCGAACTGGTGTAATCGCGCAACGCCAGCCGATGTTCAGCAACAGTGACATCTGCCGCCATCGAGTAACATTCGCCAAATGCAGAAAGATAGGCCTGCGCCTCGTCGCACTTTGACTGCTTTCTTGATGCGATCAGCACCTTTGCACCGCCACGCAGCAAAGCCTCTGCCATGATCAGCCCAAGTCCTGCGCTGCCTCCGGTGACCAGCGCGGTTTTACCCGCCACAGAAAACAGTTGCGGCGCTTCAAATCCCGAATTGATTCTGCTCATCACTATCAGTCCGTTATTTTTACTAACTGCTTGCCAAAGTTGCGCCCGCGCAGCAAGCCGCGAAATAACTCCGGTGCATTCTCAAGACCTTCACCAATGGACTCGCGATATTTGATGTGACCGGAACTCACCCACGCGCCCAACTGCTCGGTGGTCTGCTGCCAACTGTCCTGCCACTCAGTGACAACAAAAAATCGGTGCTCTGGTACATCTGGCAGCGCTTTGAGAATATGGAACGGCGTTTCGGCTTGGGTGATGTCCTGGTCGTTATAGTTGGATATGTAGCCGCAGATAGGAACCCTGGCGCCTTTGTTCAACAAGGGGGCTACTGCACGGGTCACATCTCCACCCACATTTTCGAAATAGATATCGATACCATCAGGGCAGGCAGCTTTGAGCTTCTCAGACAGATTGCCGGTTTTGTAGTCCAGGCATTCGTCGAATCCCAGCTCTTCCCTGACATAACGACACTTGTCTTCGCCGCCAGCGATGCCAACCACACGCAGACCTTTGATCCGCGCTATCTGTCCGACAACTGAACCAACAGCACCCGAAGCTGCAGCAACCACCAACGTCTCGCCTGCACTGGGTTTGCCAACGTCCATCAATCCGTAAAACGCAGTCCGGCCAGGCATACCCACCACACCGAGGTGCGCGGACAAGGTGCCATTTTTCAAATCTACTTTCATCAATCGTGGTTCGTCATCATCCGCCACAATCATGGACTGCCACCCCATGTGCGCGGTCACATAGTCACCCACCTGGAACCGATCAGACCGGGAAGCAACAACCTCTCCTGAGGACTCCCCGGTCATGACATCACCAATCTGCAAAGGCTTGGCATAGGATTTCACATCATTCATGCGACCGCGCATGTACGGATCCAGCGACAACCACATGACCTTGATCAGGATCTGACCGGATTCCAATGCCGGAACTTCTTCCTCTACCAACTTGAAGCAGTCGTCACCGGGTTCACCTGAAGGCCGTTTGGCCAGACACATTTTCTGATTTTTCATGCTCTTTCCTCTGCAATTTTTCAGCTGCAATTGCTGATCAAAACTGATGATGTGACGTTAAATGTGCCCGCATACTAGCGCAGGCCCCCCGGGCTCACAACCGCCACCTGCGTTACGGCGAGCATGCTTAGAGCAGACTCCAGCCTGCTGACACCCTCACGCCACTCTTCCTGTGTGAGTAACAAAGAGGGGAGCAGACGAACAACGGCATTTTTTGTTGGCGTTACCAGCAACCCACGCTGCAAACAGAAATCAGTCAATGGCCAGACATGACGGTCGTGATTGAGCTCAATAGCCATCATCAAACCCAGCACCCTGACATCCTTGATAACGTCGGGAAACCGATCTCTGAGCCGCAGCAAATCCTGCACCGCTACAACACCCAGTTCTGCTACTTTGTCTGCAATTTGGTTTTCATTAAGGTAGCGGATGACCTGCGCCGCCACTGCACACGACAGAGGATTCCCGCAGTACGTACCGCCGTGGTCACCCAATTCAACTGCGTTAGCCAACGACGCTGTCATGGCCATCGCCGCAAAAGGCAACCCGCCGGCGATACCCTTGCCCATCGTCATAATGTCAGGCGCCACCTCATAAGCGTCGGTAGCAAAAAATCGTCCAGTCCGACAAAAGCCAGTCTGCACCTCATCAATGATCAAAACGCATTGATGACGATCACAAAGGTCTCGCAGGTGCTTCACATAAGCCTTGTCCAGAGGTCTCACACCGCCCTCACCCTGCACAAGTTCGATGATGACAGCAGCAACGGTGCTGTCGATAACGTCATCAATGCCTTCGATGCTGTTGTGCTGACAAAAAGCCTGACCAGGGACGCGTGGGAGGTAACGCTCTGCATTTTGGGACCCACCAGATACCGACAGGGTCGCCAGAGTTCTGCCGTGAAAAGCGCCTGTCATCGAGATCACTTTTGAGCGGCCGGTAATCTTTCTGGCGAGTTTAAGCGCTGCATCATTGGCCTCGGCTCCGCTGTTGGCGAAAAACATGCGCTCCAATCCCGTGGGTAACACCTTCTTTAACTCCAGCAGCAAGGCTGCCCGCGCCGGTGAATATGTAAAACCTGAATTGGGATTCTGAATGATGCGTGCCGATTGATCTCTTATCGCATTGACAATCACCGGATGCGAGTGCCCCAGACAGGTCACGCCCCACCCCGCGGTGAAATCCAGATAAGCTTGCCCGTTGACGTCCCACACATGAACCCCCTCCCCCCTGTCGATCACCAGCGTCTGCTTTCTGCACACCTGCAGACCCAGGCTGTCTTCAACATCTTTAACTGACACTTTAACCTCGCCTTGCTGTCCCGAGAGGTACAGCTTTGAAAAATTAATAAAATTTCAGGGCAAAAAAAAACCTCTGGGCCCGGGGGCCTCAGAGGTTTTTGAATTTTTCCACTGATGACTGGTTTACTTACCTATCAACAGATGAATTCAGTCTCCCGGCCCCGGACAGACATGCGCGCACGCGCCGCACGCGCGCGGCGTGCGGCTGCTGCAAAGGCAGCAATGCGGGACTGAATTGAGACCAAGTTTGTTAACATTACAAAAATAACCGGAAAATCTGTTGAGAGCGGGAATCTAGTCAAAGGTCGCATATCCGTCAAGCAAACATTTTGAACTAAACAATAAAGGCTTGATCTTATGCTTTAGCACTGCTACCCACGCACCCGGTTTTGTATATACTGACATCGCAATGTGCGTTTCGGAAATGGCGACTGCGACTCAACAACGAGGGATCTAATCCTGAGGGTGAACTCTATGGCATCTGACTCCAGCGATACCGGAAGATGGCTTGTTCTGCGCGTCCTGAGATTGTGCAGCGTGATGAGCATTTGCATTGCACTTTCATTGACATCCTCCGCTGATAGCCAATCTGCAGAAGAAGCGGATCCACAGATACAACTGAGCGAACTTGAGCGTTTGCGTGACGTCCTCAACAGCAGTCTGGAAACCTCTGGCGCCTACGACACAGAACTCATCCAGCCGATGAGTAATCTGACCGAAGCATTAATCTCCGTTGAGGGATATGAGGAAGCCAATGCACTGCTAGAGCAACAAATCCAGGTTTTGCGTATCAATGACGGGCTGTACACGCCATCGCAGATAGAACTAGTCAAACAACAACTGGATGTTCTGGCGTTAGAGAAAAACTGGAACCAGATATTTGACAGAATGTCTTACTTGACGCTGATACTTGAGCGCAGTGACAACATGGCTGTGACGGACAGACTGGCTCATCTTAAGGAATTGGGAAACTGGTCTCGTCTGTTGCTGGCTCGCGGACCCAGGATCCAGGAGCCAATTTATCTGCTGCAACTTCAGGCGCTTGAGGAGATGGCGCTTGAACTGGGCAAAGAGAGCATGGCACCAGGGCCCGAACTTCAGCAGTTGATTTATGAGCGATCTCTGGCTGAGCTTTATATTGCACTGGGAATTGTCGCAACCACAGACACAAGCCGGGAGCTGATGAGCCGCAGCGAAGGTATTCATACACCTGATCACCGACGTAACCAGGTGCTGACAACGGTCAGTGACATAGAAACTGCATTCGGCTCACGCACCAGCACAGTCATTGAGCGAGCTCACCGCACAGCGATGAGCCGTCATCAACAAATGATACTGTCACTCGCCGACAGTTCGGGCACAGCCGGCGATGAAGCGCTTGAAGCGCTTGCCGAATCTGATCCCGAACAGGCAGCCATGATTCAATTGTTTATTGGGGATTCAGTCCTATTGCGTCAGCAATATGAACTGCGTATGGGCTCCCATATCGGCCCACAAAGAGGCAGCAGCGCCGCAGGTTCTGCAGCAGGTTACTATCGCACTGCATGGACACTGCTGTTAGAGGCCGGGCACACCGAGCAAGCACTTAACGACTACTTTTCATGCCCCGCACTTCTCCCTTCAGGCAATTTCGACGGCCGCCTGACCGGGATACCAAGCAAATGTACTACGGATGAGCAAACCGGAGGGCTGCTGCTTCCGGATGTTGCAGTGGTTCGCGATGGTGTTCCAGGTTTACGGTATGAGAATCTGTCTGAGACTGGCCTGATATCAACACCTGATGGCACGATGGCAACCCTGACATTTAACATCGGTATGAATGGCCAGGCTGACAGAATAGACATAACGGCATCCCTGCCAGATAACGTCAGCTCCAGAATTCAGGGCAAAACTGCACTTGAGACACTGCAGTTCAGACCCGCCTTACGCGATGGCCGCCCGGTCAGATCCGGCTTGGTAACACTTACACTTTTCAGCCTTGAATCTGGCTGAAGACGCAGGGCTCAGGCACGTTGAAGTGGCGCAATCCCGCTGTCTACCAGGTGGTCTATCTGCTCTTGTGCCACGCCAGCCTGCGCCAGAATTTCTTTTGTATGCTCAGCAAACTTGGGCGGCAGACTTCGGATTGAGCCGGGAGTCCTCGAAAATTTTATTGGAATCCCTGTCATCTTGTACCAGTCTTTGTTAACGATCATTTCTCTATGCACTGTATGCGGGTGCGCCACAACCTGAGCCGTATTGTAGATGGGGCCAGAGGGCAACCCTGCTGCCAACAAAAGTTCGGCAAACGCTGCTCCATCAATGCGCATAAGGCGAGACTCGATCTCCGCTTTTAAGGGTTCGCGATTCTTTACCCGATCAGCATTTGTCAAAAAACGCACATCATCTACGAGCTCTGTTGCCTCCAGTTCATGGCACAGTTTTGCGAACGCGCGGTTGTTTCCTGCACCGATAAAAATATCGACCGTGCGTGTGCGGAATGTTTCGTATGGGCTGATATTCGGGTGGGCATTACCCGTGGCTACCGGGATATTACCGGTCATATTGTAGTTGATGATATGGGGATGCATCAGGGACACCGCACAATCATAAAGTGTCATATCAATGTACTGACCAAGACCTGATCGTTGACGCTCATACAATGCCATCAGCAGGGCAACGGCGGAGTAAAGCCCGGTGCCCATATCTACCATGGCGACACCCAGCCGGGTAGGCTCGCCCCCGCGTTCACCATTCACGCTAAACCAGCCTGCCATCGCTTGCACAATGGCGTCGTAGCCTGGGTACCCACCCAAGGGACCATCACTGCCAAAACCGCTGATCCGACAATGTATAAGGCGCGGGAATCGTTGGCTCAGCACCTGATGATAACCAATATCCCACTTCTCCAGGGTTCCCGGCTTGTAGTTCTCGATCAACAGATCAGCGTCTTCAAGCAGGCGCATCAATACTTCCCGGCCTTCACTGCGTGTCAGATCAAGCGCCATGCCGCGTTTATTCCTGTTGACTCCGATAAAGTACGCAGCATCGCCCTCGTGGAAAGGGGGCCCCCAATCCCTGACCTCATCGCCCTGTGGTGGTTCTATCTTGATCACATCCGCACCATGATCTGCAAGCACCTGTGTACAGTAGGGCCCGCCCAGCACCCGCGTCAGATCGACTATTTTTAAACCAGACAAAGCACTGTGTTCAGTTTTGTTGGACATAACCATTTCCATTTGTAAATGTGAGCTGGATGCGACCGATTAAATCCGGAAGAAAAAACTCTGCCACCAATAACGATTGCTTATCCAGAAAAAACAGAGAGCGACGCCCCCAATAGTCGTCACACTGGCAAATTTGGGTGTCGCCTCGCATCAAGCCGCGCTGTTTAAATAAAAAACCACCCAGAGGTTTATTGCCTAAATGAATCAACTGACGGTTTGCGCCTCTTAGTGTGGTGATCGGTATAAGTGAGTGCGCAGCCACCCAATTCTCACCATGCCCTCCAAGCAACACCCGTCGTGACCACATAAGACGTTTCCCTGACCCACCTTGAGTTAATCCTGAGGCTGGCGAGACACTCTGATATGCCCAACCCTCTGACAGCACCCGAACAAAAAAAGTCCCATCACTGATTGATTGAAGTTTCTTAGTCAGCGAACCCGGCGCCATCAGCCAATGTGTGTAGAGGGCATTTGGCCTGGGAAACTGCTGTTTTATGCTTCGCCAGTTTACGGGCGCGTCCGCATCACAATTCACAAATTCTTTCTCTCTCAGCACTCGAATATCTACCTGCGTTCGCAATGTTTAACCAGAGATAACAGCGGCATCATAAAAAAACTCCCTGGCAGCACCAGGCTGGCAGGGAGTTTTTTAGCGCATCACTTCCGCGTATCAGTTTCGAAGTTGCGGTCTTTGCATGGTCGCTGTCATTGCCCCGACAACGCGTCTATTCTGGGCACGGCCTTCCGCACTTGTGTTAGAAGTTACTGGACGCGACTCACCAAAACCTTCAGATGACACGCGCGCGGCACTTACACCAAAACGCTCAATCAGCACCTGACGAACAGCCGCTGCACGACGCTCGGACAAAACCTGGTTGTATTCATCAGAACCGGCGCTGTCTGTGTGCCCTTCAACAACTGCAACAACATCATCGTTTGCCGCCAGGAAATCGGCAACGCGACGGATATCTTCAAAGAACTCAGGCTTAACTATCGACTGGTCGAAATCAAACTGCACTGTTAAATCAATACGTGCGACTTCATCCAGCATTATTGGACATCCACGCTCGTCGACAGCGTAGTTACGTGGCGTATCCGGGCAGGCATCTCGACTGTCTTGCACACCATCACCATCAGCGTCTGCGATGACGGCAGCTTCTGAAGGTGCCGGCGCTGCTGAAGGCTCAACTCGTTCTGCAGGTTCAGAGGCACCCAGATGGAAAACAAAGCCTGTTTCGATTCCCAGATCAAAGGTCCGATCCGCAATACCATAGAATGTGCGGGCAGCCGTGCGCCACTCAGCGATATCATTCAGACGGTAGCTGAAGCCAGCGCCAAGGTTCAGAGTTGTATCTTTGCCAGACTGCAGATCAACATCACCAAGGCCGCCCACAAAATAGGGAGACAGGGTGCCAATGCTGTTGTCAAACTTGTAAAGCAAGTCCAGACGCATAGCGAGCAAGCGATCGCGACCTGCCAGAGTATTCATGCTGATTCTGCTGTAAGACAGTTCTGTCGACAAATTGTCGGACAAGCCGTAACCGAAACCAAAGTTGTATCCGGTTTTGTCATGAGATTGACGATCACTGTCAAAATTCATCCATTGAATACCAGGGGCTATATAAAAACGACCCTCGTCTGCACTCGACACAGTCGCCGCCACGGCTGTTGTACCGATAGCCAGTGCCAAAGACAGGGCCTTGAAAGTTTTACGATCCATGTTATCTCCTCACGCCAAGCCTATTTGGACAATGGCGTTATTCAGTTTATTGCGTTGTCTGGGTTTCGCGAGCCGGATTATACCTTAATATGGCAAAAGGCAAGTGCGTTTAGCAAAGTTGCGTTGTGATTGCAGGCACAGCCCCTCCGAAAACATTCGTCTGGACCAACTTGTAACTGATCGGTGGTCACTACTTGTCATCAAAATGTAACATTGCATTGATTAAATAGGCGACAGCTTGAATTTCATCAGCTTAAACGCAAACAGGATAGACGGGATGACGCCTGAACCAAACATTTTGATCGTTGATGATGAAGCAGCCATTAGAGACATGATAGGTATTGCACTGGATACCGCAGGATTCAGAAGCACCACTGCGTCAACCGCGCTGGACGCACACGTTAACATCATTGATCAGCGTCCCGATCTGGTTCTGCTCGATTGGATGCTACCCGGTGGCAGTGGAATCGAATTAGCGCGGCGCCTTAAACGCGATGAGTTAACAGCCAGTATCCCAATTATCATGCTGACAGCCAAAACCAGCGAGGACAACAAAGTACAGGGGCTTGACGTGGGCGTGGATGATTATGTTACCAAGCCATTTTCACCCAGAGAGCTGGTTGCTCGGATCAAAGCGGTTTTGCGCAGGAGTACAGGCAACCTCAAAGACAAGCCCATCCGGGTATTCGACCTGGAGATGGATCCGGCCAGTCATCGGGTGATGGTAGAGGATCGAGCAGTGGAAATGGGCCCAACGGAATACCGTCTGCTGAACTTCTTTATGACTCATCCGGAAAAGGTTTACTCGCGTGATCATATTCAGGATCAGGTCTGGGGATCCAATGTGTACCTGGAAGAGCGCACTGTCGATGTGCATATCGGCAGGCTGCGCAAGGCACTGAGCGCGGCATCAAAGACGGGCATCAATTATTCAGCATTGATACAGACTGTCCGGGGGGCGGGATATCGATTCTCAACCCGCCACAACTAACTCGCAGGAATCAACAGCTGCCTGTCAAAACAGCCTCTGTTGAGACCACCTGCTTTACGTTATAGTCTGCAATTCCTTCGTTCTACCTGCAAAAGTTTAAAGGCTGGCGGCTTGTTCTCAAATTGGCATGATGCAATCAAGCGAATTCTGATTTCGTTTTTGGTATTGCTACTGGCAGGTTGGCTTGTCGGTGAACCTGCGCTGGTGGTTCTTGCAGGAACTTTGTCCTACTTGATTTACCACCTCATACAATTACGTAAACTTTACAACTGGTTGCGCGATGCCGATTTTTCAGAACCGTCCCCGCCACCCGAAAGCAAAGGCATCTGGGGCTATATTCTAGATGGTATCTATCTGTTGCAACGTCGCGAGCGACAGGCACTTCTCGAATTAAAAAGTATTATCGACAAAGCTCAGGAATCAACAGCAGCCCTTGAGCTTGCGGTAGTCATGATCAATAACCGGGGCGGGCTGGAGTGGTGGAATCCGGCAGCCGAACAGTTAATAGGCCTGAAAACACCCAAAGATAAGCAACAACTGGTGATCAACCTGATCCGGGAACCCGCATTTATAGATTATTTAAACAAGGCAAAGTTCAATAGACCCCTTAAGCTGAACTCGCCTGTAAACCCTGCCAATATGCTGGAATTTCAAATCACCACGTTTGGTGAAGGTGAACGTTTGATGCTGGTCAGAGATATCTCTCAGCTTCACAGGCTGGAGATGATGCGCAAGGATTTTGTTGGCAACGTGTCACACGAACTGCGCACACCGATTACTGTGATAACGGGTTACCTTGAAACAATGCTGGATGACAAAAAAAATCTGCCGGCACGATGGATCAAACCGATTGAGCAAATGGCACAGCAGTCACATCGAATGGAGAACATCATCCGTGATCTGCTGACCCTCTCGCAATTGGAGACACGCGCCAGTTCCAAACAGCAGAGTGCAATCCAGTTATGCTCTTTGCTCAGAGAGGTAAAACAAGATGCAGAACAAGTGTTTGCTGACAAACAACAGGGCATTAAAATTGATTGCGCTGATGATGTTTATATCAATGGCAATCTCAGCGAATTGTACAGCGCCATCTCCAACCTGGCGCTGAACGCCTGCAAGTATACTCAGCCACAGGGTTTGATAGAATTGACCGTTACCCGAAGCTCGCAAGGTCTCTCAATTGTTGTCAGCGACAATGGTCCCGGGATCGCTCCACATCATATTCCAAGACTGACCGAACGTTTTTACCGCGTGGATGAAAGTCGCTCTGCGGACACTGGAGGCACTGGACTGGGACTGGCTATCGTGAAACATGTTCTTGCGCGCCATAACGGAAAACTCGAAATCAGCAGCCAGCCCGGCAAAGGCAGTCAATTTACCTGCCAGTTGCCAACCGAACGACTGGTTGAAGCAAAATCGCCTGATAACGAACTACATAGAGTATCTGTTGAATCCTGATCAGCCAGTCTAATCCGAACTATTCATTTCCGGATTTCACCTGCATTTCCATACTGGACAATCCGGCATGTCGGACATCTCGCCCCATAACCATATAAACAACATGTTCAGCGATGTTCTTTGCATGATCTCCGGCGCGCTCCAGTGAACGAAGTGCCCAGACTATATTCATTACCCGCGTGATGCTGCGTGGATCTTCGATCATATACGTGATCATTTCCCGCATCGCACTGGCGTACTCCATGTCTACGTTAATGTCTTCCTTTGCCACCGACAGCGCCGCCTCTTCGTCATAACGGGCGAAAGCATCCAGAGCCATGTTGATCATATGCCGCACTCGCTCACCGATATGCCTGATTTCGATGTACCCCTTGGATGAGTCTCCCTGGCTGGCCAGTTCCACGGCTAAACGAGCAATTTTTGCCGCCTCATCTCCGATGCGCTCCAGATCATTGACGGCTTTGATGATACCCAGTACCAGACGAAGGTCACTTGCTGCAGGCTGTCTTCTTGCCAGAATTCGATTGCAGGCATCATCGATGATAAGTTCCATTTTATTGACGCTGGCATCATTTGCTCGCACAGTACTTCCCAACTCACTGTCTGCATTGATCAGTGCAGCAATAGCATCAGTCATTTGTTTCTCAACCAAGCCGCCCATTTCAAGCAGGCTGCTTTTTATCTCTTCCAGTTCAATATTAAATTGCTGGGAAATGTGATGGCTGTGAACACCTGCATCAGTTTTCATAATTGCGAATTCCTCAAAAATTAGCGCTAGGTTAGTGTCAGTATATGACAGAAAGATGACATTTTTGCCACAGTTGCATCAGGTAAATGTCAACGCGTGTACTCGAGGCTAGAATACAAGCGCTACTCACCCGTGACACTCCCAATAAACAACACTCAAGCACTTCCTAAAGTAGAACTGCAACAGGAGTTACCAAACTCTCAAACAAACACTTTACAGGACTAATGAGTCATCCGAACTGGTAGAGTCACTGTCTGATGCGGCGCGAAATGACATACAGGTCACCATTGTTATTGAACTCAGGGCGGGATTTGACGAGGAAGAGAACATTCGGTTTGTCAGTATTCTGCAGGAAGCAGGCGCGGTCGTAGTTTTTAGCGTCATGGGGTACAAAACTCACGCCAAAATGGTACTGATTGTCCGACGCGAAAATGGTCGCCTGAAACGTTACGTGCACCTGTGTACAGGCAACTATCATCGCAAAAAATTCATTACTGTACACCGATTACAGTCTCATGACTTGTGACGAGATCCTATGCTCTGAGGTGCACAAAGTTTTCCAGCAAATCACTGGGATGGGAGAAAAGATAGCGCCAGATCTGATACTTAATGCCCTGTTTAAGCTGATGAAAGGATTGACTCAACTGGTTCCGCAGGAGAAGCGACTTGGTCTGGAAGACAAATCAGCCAGAATCATTGCCAAAGTAAACGCATTGGCTGATCGGGTCATCATTCGCGAACTCTATTGCGCCTGTCAATCGTGAGTAAAGATTGATCTGATCGAGCGGAATCTGCAGCACAGAATTGAAATTGCATACCCTATTCTGAGAAAAAATGCGCAAACATAATTCTGGAAGAGCTTGAACTGTATTTTACTGATAAGTAGCAATATAGAGAATTAATGGCGAATGGCAGCTACAAAAACTGGAGCCGTAAATTGGTGATATTGTCCATGTGGTGCAGACGATATTGCTTAACTCGCTCTCAATACATGTAATGGTGAGTCGTTGAGCTCCCGGGCTCTGATGATGTAATGAAGCATGCCCTCCCGAAGAGCCGCCGGACTGAAGTGCAGATTGGTTATACGGTAGGCCTCCATAAAACCCGTCAACACCGCCCAACCTGGAAGAAGCAACTCCTTGCGACTGTTTTTAAGGCCAGGCAGTGACAGGTTTGGATTCAGACCAAGATTAACAATGTCATTTTCAAGTGCTTTCAGCATATCGACGCTAACCAGTCCCGGCGACGCTGTACCGTAAAACTTCTGAGCACAGATTGTGCTCAACATTTTGGCAGTGCCGGACGAAGCATAGACCTCAGACCAAGTGCAACTAGCCAGTTGCTGCCCCACCTCCAAAAACACATGCTTAGCGGCGTCTGCAGCATCCGCCATGCGCTGACGCAACAACTGCTCGTCTGTCCACTGGCTGTTGAACCAATGATCCCTCCAGCTCACGCAACCAATTGCGAGACTATGCGCCTGCAGTTGTTCAGCTGCCTTGCCGACTATCAACTCAGTGCTTCCACCACCAATATCAACCACTAGTCTTGTTTGATTATCAGCAGGAATTGCTGACATCACTCCAGCGTAGACAAGAGCCGCTTCTTCAAGTCCGGTGACTACATCTATATCAAAACCAGCTGCCTTGGCTTCCTGAATAAAATCCGCGGCATTCTCGGCTACGCGTAATGCATTGGTGCCGACAGCCCACCTATAACTGATAGGGTATCGTTCTAATGCCACTGCAAAAGCTTCCAGGCACAAAAGACCACGCTCAAAGGCGGCAGGGCTGATTCGCTGGCTGTGTGAAATGCCTTCACCAAGCTGAACTTTTTCGCTGAATCGTTCTACTATCTCATGCGCACCGTTGTGCCAACGCGCAATCAGAAGGTGAAAACTGTTTGAACCAAGATCAATACATGCGTACATCTGAGGAGTTAACACCGTGTTAATTTTTTGAATTAGAACACGGAACACCGGACTCGCTCCACCCTGGCGCTGGCATTTTTGTTTTTAATACTGGCTTCGCATCACTATAATGCCCTTAACTGTCGATACAAAGTTGAGCAACTGCACTTGAATACGTACAGATACACAATCCTGCTTGTTAGCACGCTTAGCGCTGCTCTGATTGTATTCGCGATAAAACTTGTCCTCGCCTTCCGTCTGGAACTTTACAGCGATGAGATATTTTATTGGCAGGCATCGCAGTTTCCCGCTCTTGCTTACAGTGATTTGCCCTTTATGGCTGCTTTGCTAGCCGGTATAGGCACGGAAATTTTTGGCAACACACCGTTTGGTGTTCGGGTGCTTTTTCTTTTATCTGGAATGGCGGTGCCCATATTGATCTATTGGGTTGCGCTTCCTATTCATGGAAAAGGACATGCGTTGATGTCTGCAGCCCTCAGCCTATGCATGCCTACCTTGGCCATCATGGGTCTGCTGGCAGTGCCTGACGCCGCCTTGCTGGTGTTTGGCCTGCTCTTCATAGGCATGTTGGAGCGAGCTACCCGGCTGGGAGATGTATCGTTCTGGGTTGCTGCGGGCGTAGCTGCAGCGCTGGGACTCAGCACACACTATCGTTTTTCACTCTATATTGTCGCTGCGTTGTTGTTTTTTGTAATCGACAAACGGCAATGGCATTACTGGAAAACGCTTCGCTTTTGGTTGGCTGGTGGCATAGCAAGTATTGGCCTTTACCCCGCTCTGAGCTTCAATTTTTTGAATGGACTTTCCGGCCTGGATTATCATCTGGTAGAGCGACATCCCTGGCATTTCCAGCTGGAAGGCTTGCTTCATCCTTTGATACAGGCAACTGCTGTCACCCCTCTGCTGTACGCGTGTTTGTTATACACCTTATGGAGGCTCTTAAAACAAGGCTATTACGGCGATAAGCAGGCACTGCTGTTTGCTCTGTTTGCAGCAACCAACCTTGGCGTTTATCTGTTATTGGCACCTTGGAGTGACACGACAAGAACCACTGTTCATTGGCCAATCTCTGGATATCTGCCTTTGCTGGTGTTTGCGCCTGTCACTTTGGACATGCTCAGGCAGCGACTGACCGGAGTATTTCCGACCTGGAATGCGACTGGCTTGGCATTACTGGTGCCAATCACAGGATTACTCGGTTCCATGCTGCTGTTCGCGGGGATCGGCTCTCAAGGATTTAATCAATCTCTTCAGGGGCTTGTAGGCCCGGGTGTATTATCCAACAAGATGGCTGGATGGACACCTCTTGCAGAGCATCTGCAAAATCTCAAAGTTCAACATGATCTGCCTGCTGATATATTGATTGTTACCGACAACTATTACACTGCAGCACAAATCAATTTTGCCACAGGAAGCAACCGGGTGTTCACCACTGATTCGAATAAGGCCATTCGGGATGGTCGACTTACTCAGTACCAGATATGGAATCGTGACACTAATGGCTTGCTTGAAAACGGGAGTGCTGATGCTGTTTTTATAACAGAGGACAGTACATTGGATAGCATTGAAAAAACCAGCGTCATGTCAAAAGCCTGCGGGCTCTTTTCTGAAGTTAATCTTCTTGATCAACTGTTTCTTTTTCAGGGCGACAAAATTTTTAGCTTCTACATGGCCAAGGGTCTGCGACCAGCAGACCTGCAACGATCAATCTTTCCTGAATGCCCTTTGCCATCTGACTCTTGGCTTGATACTCCGGCTCACGACGCTGAGTTGGTCGGTCAAGCTCAGATTTCCGGTTGGGCGATCAATAGCTCAGGGATAAACCAAATTCGTGTGCTGCTTAACGCCAAAGCTGTTGCCGAAACTGGACGAACCCTGGTAAGAGATGATGTTGTCACGCTTAAAAATACAATAACTGATCCCGGAGCTCCTCGTTTGGGATTTGCTGCTGAGATTGATACAACACTCTTTGAGAATGGCCGCTACCAACTCTCACTGGAGCTAATCACAGGTGCCGGTGAACGGCAGCTCAGCAGCACCCGGAATGTGAGAATAAACAACCCCTGAGCCAGGCCAGATCAGTTTCGGCTCTCAAATTTGTACTGATTGACCAGCTCTTCTGGAGCGTCAGAAGCTCCTAGATCTCCAAGTGATATTGCTTGCACTGAAGATAATCCTCTGTATTCAGCCTGCCGTTTGCAGCAATCTTTTCAATGAATTTTGCGATCACTTCGGTGACTTGAGACTGCTGGGTGACGGGCGTTGCGATTTCGCGGATGCGTTCAGCAATTAATGAATTCGATGCCAGCACCTACTCATGCCATTAATTGGCTGAGTAGGCATATCCCACGCACTCCCGGGAAAGCGATACCTCTTGGTCAATAGCGCTGAAAATGTGCATGTTATTTTCTTGAAGATTCTGAATCGTGTTGTTGATCTCAAGTGTAGACGATTGGTTTTTTGTGCCAGACTGCGTACTTCATCCGCAACTACAGTAAAAACACGACATTGATCTACAGCACTTACCGTTTCAATTGCTGCATTCAGTGCCAGCCAATAAGTTTTTCTGTGATACCGCGAAGCACCTAAAATACCAAAAATAATTTTTGGTTGTGATCACGCATGTAATGCACTTTCTGCTGGATCAAAGACAATAACCTGGATGGTTTTTATAAAAAAATTTTTTTTAGTATGCAAGACGGCCTGATTGGCTTTCTGGCTGGCGCAGGTGGCCTACCTTGATGCCTCAACACTGGTTTGTGTGCCATCTGCAAAGTCTGCCAATGATTATGTCAGCTCGGTAGTTGATGATGCCAACAACTCTTTTTTTCAAAATGTGACGCTGACCTGCCGGCCGTACGTTGAATTATTTCGGAAAACTGTTCATATCTGCTGGTTACCTCAGCGCTGGTTCTTAAAAGATGTCTGATGATATTCGCAAGTTTGCTAACAAAAAATTAAGGCTGGCTCCGACCGTTGACCCTTAATCTGCACCAACATGTTCTAAACGGCCGTTCAAATCGTCCGAGCCCCTTGCAAGATACTGCATATAGCCCAAATCTTTGATGCGGGGCTGGGTAATTGATCCAGAGAGATAAAGTGCCGATCTGCTCAAGGTAAACAGAATGATCATTACGATAAAAGCTGAATCAAGCGCCCACTGAAACAATTGCGCATTGACATCATCTTCATAGAGACCGTGGATGATTACCCAGTCCCATGGATCAAAAAATTCGGCATAAACAGTCTTGACTTCAGACTGCGGATGGGTAAACGGATCATTTATGTGCGTCCAGATACGGTAGCATAAGACATGGGTCGGAATTGTTTGACCAGAACACCTGAGGATTATCTCTGTCATGGTCGGCTTAGGCTAGATATAACTCTTAGCCTGTAATCTCTGCTCCGGGGTTGTGGCAGGCTCCTACATCGCATTACAAACCTGAACTGCGCTATTCAAAGCAGAGTCTCCGTCACGAAGAGGATGAGCCAGAATCTCCCCTTACCGGTGGTACAACAAAAGTTAGTAACTATTGCAGACCATGGCATTGTTGATCATTTCTGCCTGAATGACACTCCCTTCGCGTAACTGCTCCCTGAATTGATCGAGCGCCTGAATCAATAATGTCATACCAACACCGATGATCGCCAACAAACTGACAACCACTGTCACTAGAAGCGTTCGTATCGTAAATTTGCAGAACGCCGACCTTATGGCTTGCATAGATAGGCATCACATCATCGTATTTTTTTACCCCCATTCGCTGGCGGCGCGCACCAGTAAAACATTAACCATGAATTTACAAATGCGTTCGATGACTGCGCTTAGTGAGATATAATTCTTTGAACAATACTGACGACAGATATCAACCATTCTCGCTAACAGGTAAGTTCATGCTCTATTTTGTTTGGGACAAACTTAAGTCTGAAGCTCAAGAACTCATTGAGCGGGAACCCTTGCTAGCCAGTTATGTGTATGCCTGTGTTCTTAACCACAAAGATCTCAGTTCGGCATTGAGTTATCTGCTGGCGCACAAGTTAGCCAATTACGTAATGTCTGCGGTGTCTATCAGAGAGTTGATTGATGCGGCCTTTAAAGAGGCTCCGGGCATTGTTGAATATGCGGCATATGATATGCAGGCCGTTTATGATCGTGATGCCGCTACAAATTCATACTTGCCAGTCATTCTGAATCTGAAAGGATATCAATCAATACAGGTGCATAGAGTCGCACATTTCCTATGGAATCAAGGGCGCAAGGATATGGCACTTTATCTGCAAAGCCGAAATTCAGAGGTGTTCAGCGTCGATATTCACCCGGCATGTTTGATGGGCAAAGGAATCATGTTTGATCACGCAACAGGCATCGTGATCGGTGAAACAACCGTCATTGAAGATGACGTATCAATTATGCAATCAGTCACACTGGGTGGCACAGGAAATGAACAAGGCGACCGTCACCCCAAAATTCGCTCCGGAGTGCTGATTGCCGCCGGCGCGAAGGTTCTAGGAAACATTGAGATCGGAAGAAGCGCAAAAATTGGTGCAGGCAGCGTTGTTCTTAAAAACGTACCAGCTCATACCACGGTAGTTGGGGTGCCGGCACATCGTGTCGGAAAACCTTGTGATGAAAATCCAGCACACACCATGGATCAATTGGTAGATCAAGATTAACGGTCACGATTATTTTATTGGGCCGGATCAAAACATTAAACTAATAGCCAACGATCTGAATCAACAATTCAGAGGCGTTTGTGTCATAACCATTTTCACTTCAGTAACTTTATGCCAATGATGCTCAGTCAAAATCGGATGCCGGCGTCAAAGGCAGCTAAGTAAACAGAATGAGACTGGTGTTGCCAGACCGCGGCATCGATGACGGCAATAATGCGTCCGTTGTCGTCATAAGCAGATTGCGCAGTGGTCTTGAAAGCCTACTTGCGGCGAGATCCAGTCTTTGTGTTACTTGTGCTGGGGCCTTTGCGCTCCCATCAGGGTCGAGGGAGTGCGGTTGACTAACCAGGACATCAGATTTGCCAAGCAGAACACTCATTAGTCGGCGCTCTAGTCTGCTGTGCCTGCAGTTTAAACTACTCCGTCAAGACAGGATAACTGGTCAACATCTCTCGAAAAGCTCTTGCAAATTCAGGGCGCGCGACATCCTCGTGCATGTATTCGCCAGGCACAACAGTGTGAATTCGGTTTATCTGGCCCGACCAGACCATTTCACCCGTGCTCGATTCGCGTATATCCACAACAATTGTTGCGATGTATCGGAGCGTAACATCGTCCACTAACTGGCGCTCAAAGGGGTCTATCGTTTCCTGTTCAGGGTTAAGGTTCACGTGCTTGTAACTCAACGTGATCCGTACCTGATTTCTGCTATCGTTACGCATCAGACCTTTTTCATGGAACACGCTATCGAACTCAGATACTACATAGGCATTCAGAAAACTTGGGATGTCTTGTGTTTCCAATCGGTACTCTTTGTACTCGCCGTAATTACCAGGGCAACACAGATTGACGGAATGACCGATTTGCTGGGAGGTCTGCGCACACGCGGCCAAACCCAACAATATGGATAAAAAAACTATTCTCACTGACTTTTTTGAACCCAGCATATTCCACCTCTTGTACTGTTTATTTCCTGTCAGATACAGCGCCAATGCTCAGCTTTTGTTTCGACGATCCGTGGGCTGATACGTGGATTGTGCCATGATCATTTTGAAAAAATAGGGTTTAAGCCAGATCAGACTGAAGCAAATTGCTCTTGTTGCAATAAGATTGCGGTGGATCAATTTTCAATCAGGACTTGTTGTTGCGGGCGCTCAAAGTTAAGCTGCGCAGCCTTCGTCATTTTTGGACTAAAACTATGATTCTGCTTATTACCGGCCTAATTATTTTTCTTGGTATTCACTCGCTCAATATTGTCACACCGGGACAGCGCAACTTGCTGGCCACCCGATTCGGAGTGGGTAAGTGGAAACTGATTTACTCAATGATATCCATTATCGGTTTTGTCTTGATTATTCAGGGGTATTCTGAGGCTAGGGCTGATCCGATCTGGGTTTGGGTTCCGCCCGCAGGTTTGAGCCATCTCGTTTTGTTGCTTACAGTTCCAGCTTTCATTCTTTTGGCAGCTACGTATGTGCCTCACAACAGGATTAAGGCAAAACTTGGACACCCTATGTTGGCAGCGGTAAAAATCTGGGCTTTATCTCACCTGCTTGCTAATGGAAGCCTTGCAGATATGATTCTCTTTGGCAGCTTTCTGATCTGGGCAATCGTTGGCTTTGCTGTTTTAAGAAAAAGAGATCGCATTGCTGGTAATACACGCGACCTGGGAACTGGCAAAGCTGATGGGATAACCATCTTGGCAGGCCTTGCTGGATGGGGTGTATTTGCATTTTTCTTGCATACACTACTGATTGGAGTTAACCCTCTACCATTTTGAGATTAGGGTGTATTCTTTTGTGTATCATTTATGGCAGTAAGACAGACGCTTTAAAAAAGGCTCCTTGTCTTACTGTCAAAATCTAAATGTGTACTTGAACTTCAGACTCAGATCGCTAAAAGCACTTTCAAATCTGTTGTTTTTATCTTTATCTTGCATGTTATAGTTCAAGACTATGTACCCTTCCTGTCCTGCACGCGGAATCCACTGAATTCTGGTATTTACTCCAACCTCCTCGGAGAGATTGTCGTACTGCGCTAGGCTTATCCAATACAGCGTTGAAGAAAAAGCAACTTGTGTAGAAATCGATGTCAGGCGAGTAATAAAATCACCTTGTGGCAATTTGATGTCATTCCAGTCGTAATTCAAAGAAGTGACAAAATAACGCGACTGATTCCACGACAATGAACCGCTTAAATTAGTCCTGGTTCCGTTATAAAAATCACCTCCAGTGAAACTAAAACTACCTGCATATCGTCTTTGGCCTCCAGTATTTACAGCAAGCTGGTACTCATTAAATGCATAATTACCGGGCAGCACTGCAACTTGTCTCACCGGCGAATTATATAAGGCAAAAGAACGTTGCACGACCTCACGATTTGTTGTGTAAGACACACTAAGAATATCTCTAGTATTTGTTTGCAACTCAGCTAATCGATAGACAAAAACTTCGCTTTGAAGATCTTCATCTATAACGTCAATACGCTGGCCATCTACCCCAGCGAACACTGACTGTAGAAACTCTCCACCAAAGAAATAGGTGTAACCAAGGTCTGCTGTTAAATCCCTTATATTTGAACGGTTTACATAGCCCATAGCAGGATTGAAGTTCTTTTGAACTTCCTTGTATGCCATTCGTGATCGCCACCCGGAGTTGTTTGGGAGTCGCAGGCCAAATCCAAAAGAAGCATCATCACCAACAAGTCCGGGAGTGTCGGATACCTGGTACCAGGCATCTGCTTCGAACTGCCGGCCATTGGAGAGTCTATTGTTTAAATACTTGAAATCAATTCCTGCAACACTGTTATCTCTGTTAGAACCAGGATCTCCATCGGTATAAATGAATCCAAAACTTGAGTCGCTCAGTACGTTTGCCGACACTCGCGTCACAAACAGGTTTGAAGGCTCGAAAGCCCCAAACTCATCCTGTCTTATTGCAAGCGTGCCGATATTCCATCGACCAACCCTGCCACTGATACGGCCGCCATAATTTATGTCTACCGGAGCTCCAGTCCGGCTAAGCCCCAATTTACGAGAGAAAAATGGCCGCGCGTTTTCGCGCGCTCCTTGGGAGGTGGCATTGTTTCCACCAGCCATTGCACCAATATTTCCAAATTGAAACAGATCAGAGTCATTCAGGAAAAAGTCTCGTTTTTCTGGAAAAAATAAATTAAATCTCGTGAGATTAACTTGTCTGCTATCAACCTCAGTCGCGGAAAAGTCTGTATTGACTGTTAAGGCAGCATTGAGTGATGGCGTTATTCGATAAAATGCATCAAGTGAGGGTGCCCAGTCAGTTTTTTTGATGACTGGATCGAAGCGTTGCTGTCTGTTAACTGCCATTGATGGCACTAGATCAAGACCTACCCCCTTGTCTAGGCCGGTCAACCCAGTCATTTGTCCGGATATACTTGGATTATAGGTTCTGTTCTGAGAAACCCATGCCATTTCTTCGCCACGTCTACGGATGGCGCGACCAAAGTTGAACCCCCAGATTTCGATCGCAGGATCAAATGGGATTGACTTAAACGGTATCTCGAGCTCTGCAACCCAGCTGTTTCCATCAACACGGGCAGCTGCGTCCCAAATAGTGTTCCAGTCTAAAGAGAATGAACTTACGCTGGTATAAAGCGCATCGTGACGTGCTGCATTAAGATTTGTTTCAAACCGATATCCGGCACGACGTGAGTTGAATGGATCTAGAATCACAACAAGGCGATCATCTGACGGCATTCCCAGCCCGTGCCTGATAACAGGAGCTGCTATTAGATTTGGCTCGCTGTCAAACATACGGGCCGCAATGTAGAGCGCATCATCCGTATAAACAACATAAACTTCTGTGCGTTCTGAAGTGGGTGTGCCATTTCCTGGCCTAGTTTGATGGAAGTCGGTAATGACTTCGGCAGCAGACCAGACAGCGTCATCAAGAACGCCATCCACAATAGGTGGGGTTTCAACTCGAGCAGCGCGAAATTGTTTTGGGGCGTTTGTTTCTGCAGGAATATCTTCCTGTGAAAGCGAAATTGATGATGCCAAAATAGTTACAACTACAAAGCAAAACTTATTTCGACCCAGAGCCATTATTGCGCGATCCTATGTAGAGTTGGTAAAGGGGTTCTCCTATCAAAGAAAGTTTAGGTAAAAGAAGAATTGAAGTAACGTATTTTAATGCAACATTAAGAAACATCAGCTGCTATTTCGATTACAAAATTTATAAATAGAAAAAGGTAAAATCCAGAGAAATAAAAAAGGGCCATCCCTTCTGGGATGGCCCTTTCGCTTTTAAATGCCTGACGATGT
>CAMBPO010000021.1 GCA_945869725.1 Klebsiella pneumoniae | reverse complement strand
CTCCTCGCACTGATAGACTCAAGCTGCGTTAAAAAACGTTGGAGGTGTGTTGGCAGGATGTCCATATCGTGTAGTAGTGACTCAAAGGCAGTGACAAGAGGCGGCCGGGGCATCAGATCTTGCACATTGATGGACGCGAAGCTCTCTTGCTCTGGAACTTGTTGAACAATAGTCGCGAGTTTACGACTTAACAACGCCAACTGCTGATGATTTTGCAACAAATCCGCACAGCGTGCCGCACCGCGCATGGCAAGCAAAGGCACCTGATCTATCTGCGCAAACACACAGTCGAGATCTGCATAATGCTGCAACAATGCCCGGGCAGCCACAGGGCCGATGCCCGGCACACCCGGTATACAATCAACACTGTCCCCGGTTAACCCGATGTAACAAGGAAACTGTTCAGGCCAGATACCGGTGTGATTAAAAATATCGTGGCGATTTTTATGAATACCTGCGTAAAAATCCCATAAACGATCATCAGGACTCCTCAAGAGCTGAGATAAATCTTTGTCCCTGCTGACGATCACCACACTGGCTGCATCTGCTGGCATCCCTTGGCGCCACTGAAGACTCAAGGTACCGATGATATCGTCTGCCTCATACTCCTGACTGGCAAAGGCGGACACACCCAGTGTGTTGCACAGTTCAACACAGGCCCGCAACTGGCGCGCCAGGTTCTCATCCGGTAAAACCCTGTTTGACTTATAGGCCGCATACAGCCGGTGACGAAATCCAGATTGAAGGCTTTCATCAAAGGCGACTGCGATTGGCGCAGGCTGACGCATCTGCGTAGTTTGCAAAAATCTCAGCAGGAAGCGCACAAAACCAACAAATGCGCTGCGATCTTCAGACCGGGTAGACCACTCCTGCGCGTGCGGGGAAAAATGCGCCTGAAAGATATAAATCGATGCATCAACCAGATACAGCGGCGGCACCGGCTCAGGCCTTTTTTAACCAGTAAACAAAAATCCCTTCTACTTCTTGCTGGCTGATCAGCTCGTGACCGAGGAAACGGCAGAACTTGGGGATGTCGCGAGTGGTTGAAGGGTCCGTCGCGTTGACTCTGAGAATTTGCCCAGACTGAATATCGCGAATTTTATTGTGCAGCATCATCACCGGTTCCGGGCAGAACAGACCACAGGCATCGAGGACATCATCTGCGTGAATGGCAAGGTTGTCATGTTCTGTCATCAGATGCTCAATCCAGTTTGTTTATGAACGCAACAGGTGACAGGTTTGCGTATCAGGGTCAAAGTCAATCCAGGCGATACCACGCTCGAGTTGCAGTCGCACCTGCGCCACTTTATCTGCCATCGAATACTCATGAGGACCGTAATCCGTGCCCTCGCGGCTGACATACTCTTCAATGACTGCATCCAGCACATCTGCACTGAGTCGCTCCCATGGAATTCGCATCAGCCTGGCCTCCCGATTGCGCCTGCTCAGGCGACGTTGACCGCTCCGATACGACGTAGCGCGTCAGCGTCACGATGCAGATCACGGAAAGGAAACAAGCGTGTATCTGCCAGCTGAGAAGGTTCAATGTGGGCAATACTGCGGAAGATGTTATCAATGCGACCCGGCCAGACCTTTTCCCAACCCTGCAACATGGCTTTGATTTCCTGACGCTGCATATTGTCCTGTGTTCCACAGAGATTACAGGGAATAATCGGAAAGCCGCGCAAGCGCGCATAACGGCTGATATCTTTCTCAGAACAATAAGCCAGAGGCCGGATCACAATATTCTGCTTGTCATCGCTGAGCAGTTTGGGTGGCATGGCTTTGAGCTTGCCCCCGAAAAACATGTTCAAAAACAGGGTCTCTACAATGTCATCGCGGTGATGCCCCAAGGCAATTTTATTAGCACCTATCTGACGGGCATAACTGTACAGGTTCCCGCGACGCAAACGGGAACACAGACCACAAAAGGTTTTGCCTTCTGGTGTCTTTTCTTTGACGATCGAAAAAGTGTCCTGCTCGATGATGTGGTAATCCACACCAATACTCTGCAGATACTGCGGCAGAATGTGCTCAGGAAAATCCGGTTGCTTCTGATCAAGATTGACAGCCTTGATGTCAAAATGGATAGGCGCGTGCTTTCTAAGATGCAGCAGAATATCCAGCATGGTGTAGGAGTCCTTGCCTCCAGACAAACACACCATCACCAGATCACCGTCTTCAATCATGTTGAAGTCAGCAATAGCTCGCCCTACATCGCGGCGCAAGCTCTTGCGGCTGCGGTTGAGTTTTTGCTCGAATGCCCGGTCCGGGGAGATGGCTGCATTAAAAAAAGATTCGTTGAGCACGTTCCACTACCTCAAAAAAGTCGCCTTGTCAGCTGCTGACGGTTAAACGCAAACAGGTATCAGTAAAATGTTTTGCCGGACTGCGCCATTGCACGCAGGCCTGCGGTAGGGTGGTACAAGGGGCCAAGCTCAGCATACTTGTCAGCCATCTTACAAAAAGCAGCCACTCCCATGTTATCAATCAAGCGTAAGGCACCGCCGCGGAAGCGCGGATACCCCAGGCCCAGCAGCAGACCCATGTCAACTTCTGCAGCAGAACTGACAATTCCGTCCTCCAGGCAACGAACGGCCTCAAGGCACAAGGCGGTCATCATGCGCTCACGGATGGAGTCATCATTGATCACAGGCGATGCAAGAGAATCGTTGCTGACCTGCAATGATTTGAGCACCGGCAAAATCGCTTCATCAAAGATTTTCGCAGGACGACCGCCCGCTGCACCCTGATACTGATAGAAGCCCTTGCTGTTTTTCTGACCGTAACTGCCGGCATCGTAAAGATGATCAATCGCCGTGCGGAAACTGTACTGCATCCGATCCGGGAAACCCTCCGCCATCACCTTCATGCAGTGTGAAGCGGTATCAATGCCGACCACGTCCAGCAGGTATGCCGGGCCCATGGGCCAGCCGAATCGCTCCATGACTGAATCCACAATACGGAAATCAGCGCCATCACGCAGCAACTGACAGAAAGCGCCAAAATATGGGAATAAAATTCTGTTGACCAGAAATCCGGGGCAATCGTTTACCACGATAGGAGTCTTCCCCAGGGACTGCGCATAAGCAACCGTGGTAGCGATGGCCTCGGCGCTGGACTTTTCGCCTCGAATCACTTCTACCAGCGGCATCAGCGGCACAGGATTAAAAAAATGCATGCCGCAAAAATTTTCAGGCCGCTTAAGCGCGCTAGCCAACAAACTGATGGAGATTGTTGACGTGTTTGAGGTCAGCACGGTTGTTTCTGGCACGCGCTGCTCAACCTCCGCAAGCACAATCTGTTTGACACGCGGGTTTTCGACAACGGCCTCAACAATAATGTCGACCAGCTCGAATCCATCGTAACTAAGCGTTGGTGTAATACTGCCAAGCACTTTGTCGACCTTGGCCTGATCCATGCGACCACGCTCGAGTTGTTTGTTCAGTAGTTTCGTGGCTTCAGACAAACCCAGATCCAGTCCCTGCTGCGCAATATCTTTCATTACAATTGGAGTGCCGCGCAGCGCCGATTGATATGCGATACCGCCTCCCATGATGCCTGCCCCCATGACCGCTGCGCGCTTGACCGGACGAGCTGTCGCAGACAGTTTCTTGGCACGACTTTTTATAAATTGTTCACTCAGAAACAACTGCACCAGATTCCCTGCGACTTCCCCACGCGCCAGCGTTACAAATGCCATGTTCTCCAGTAGCAGCGCTGCAGCGCGCGACTGGTCGGCGGCCTTCCACATCGCATTCACTGCTGTGACCGCCGCCGGGTAGTGTGAACCAGCTTCCTTCTCAGTGCGTGCCAGACCCTCAGTAAACACTTTGGTGATCTCGTCAGCCGTCATCAGCAAAGGACCTGTTTTCTGCGCGCGCCGGTCCTGCAGATCCAATTCTCCCGTCAATACCTGCTCGAGCAGATCTTCTGCGGCATCATCCAGCATATCGGGGGCAACCACGGCATCTACCGCACCTTCTGACAAGGCCTGATAGGCGCTGACCTGTTTGCCGGTCCGTACCCATTCAATAGCACTTAGTGCGCTCATCAGCCTAGGAGCACGCACGGTGCCACCAAATCCAGGACAAATGCCCAGATTCACTTCGGGAAATCCAAGAACAGCCTTGTCGCTTGCTACCCGAAAGTCTGTTGACAGGCACATCTCCAGGCCGCCGCCCAGAGCCATACCGTTGATTGCTGTGACAGTGGGGATGGCAAGATCTTCGACGGCATTAAAAATGGCGTTGGTGCGGGCTGCCCAGTCCAGTAATTGTTGCTCGCTGAGTTTGAATTTTTCTGTAAATTCCTTGATATCCGCACCCACCAGAAAACTGGACTTGGCACTGGTACACACCAGAGCACGGGCATCACTGGCCGCCACCGCGGCAATTGCCTCTGATAATTCCTGCAACATCAGGTTATTAAAAACATTGACCACGGAGCCGGGCAGATCAAACACCAGACGTGCGATACCGGATGGACGTTTACTGACCTGAATGGCAGTGCCTTGATAAATCATGCCGTTAATTCCCCTGAGTGCATTATCCGATTGAATAACGTCTTGCTGACCGTGTTGCGCAGCAGCAAAAGCTGCCGCGATGCTCGTCAAAGCGGGCGATTATACTTGAAGTCAGGCACCAAGGCGCTGCAGAGTGTATTCCCCACTGAGCACACGTTGCCACCAATGACGATTGTCCAGATACCACTGCACCGTCTTGCGCAGACCCGTCTCGAAACTCTCTTCCGGCACCCAGCCCAGCTCACGCTCAATTTTTCCGGCATCAATGGCATACCTGAGATCGTGGCCAGGTCTGTCCTTTACAAAGGTGATTAACTGCGCATGCGGAATTACAGGTGATTGCGGATGCAACTCATCCAGCAGTGCACAAATTGCCTTCACAACATCGATATTCTGCTTTTCGTTGTGACCACCTATATTGTAAGTCTCGCCCACGCTTCCTTCCCGGAGAACGCGGTATAACGCTCTTGCATGATCCTCAACATACAACCAGTCACGGATTTGTCGGCCATCGCCATACACGGGCAAAGGTTCACCATGAATAGCCTTCAGAATCACATGAGGGATCAGTTTTTCAGGAAAATGAAATGGCCCATAGTTGTTCGAGCAATTGGTGACAATACACGGCAGTCCATAGGTGCGACGCCACGCTCTGACCAGGTGATCAGAGCTCGCCTTGCTGGCTGAGTAGGGAGAACTAGGCGCGTAAGGTGTCGTTTCAGTAAACAGATCCTCCGGTCCATGCAGATCACCATACACCTCATCGGTAGAGATGTGATGGAAGCGGAACGTGTCTTTGTCCAATGCCGTCAGCGTTTCCCAATAAGCACGCACCGCCTGCAGCAAGGTATAGGTGCCAACAATGTTGGTTTCAATAAACGCCGCGGGCCCGTCAATTGAACGATCCACATGGCTTTCGGCGGCCAGATGCATGACTGCCTGAGGTTTGAAATCCGCCAATATGGCATCCACCGCTCCTCGGTCGCAGATATCTGCCTGCACAAACCGATAGCGGGAATCATCACTGACCTCCAGCAAAGACTCCGTGTTACCCGCGTAAGTCAGCTTGTCCAGATTAAGCACCTGATCGGCCGTATCCCGGATAATGTGGCGAACGACGGCTGACCCGATAAATCCGGCGCCGCCCGTGACCAGAATACGCAGAGCCTGCACAGACTGTTTGTTATTCATAAAGGCTTCCCTTTTGTACTTTCCTCCGCAAGGTTCATTTGCTCGATGACCCGCTGCGGTGTAATGTCGCTCAGACATCGGTAGTTTAACCGGCAATGGTGCCGCGTACACGAGGCTTCACAACTGCTTTTGCTGTCCATGACCGCCGTCTGTTCGCCCAGTGGACGCCATATCGCCAGATCAGTGGGGCCGAAGATTACCACACCGCTCAGGCCAAGTGCCGAGGCCAAGTGAGAAGGACCACTGTCGTTTCCCAGTATTTGATGACTTATCAACATCAGGCTGGCCAGGTCAAGAAGAGACAACTGATTACACAAGTCGATGCAATCAGCCACTTCATCCCCATTTAGCAACTGGAAACGCCTGCGCACCTCTGTGCCTATCTGCAAATTTACCTGTTGATCACGGGCCCCGGCGCCAATCAGTACGACCTGATAGCCTGATTGAATGGCTCTATGGGCGACATCGCTGAAATGCGCAGCTGGCCATTGTTTGTAGGATTTACTGGCACCTGCATGCATCAGTAATAGCGGATGGCGAGCGCTCAGCCCCAGACGTTGAAAGCGAGACATCCGCTCTGTATCAGGTCTATCAAGATGCAAGTGCACATACGCGGGCACGCCTAGCACCGGCACTCCCAAGGAGGAAATTACATCAGCAAAGCTGTACCAGATTGATTGTTCAGAGGCGGGTCTATGGTTACGGACTACGTCCATCACCTCATTAAACCCGAAGTGGTAACGATGAGTTGTGCTGCTGACTTTCCAGCGCGCACCCGAAAAATGCGTCAACCGGTGGCTAACCGAGTCCTCCTCGATGTTAAAAGCAACATCAGCATTAAATGCGCGAATCTGCCGAATGCACTTTAGCCAGACACGCAACGCAGCCCAGATTGGTAAACCGGGCAATAGCGCTTTGCGTGGATAAAACACATATTGCGCTGCAGGAAATGCACCTGAAAAAAGCTCTTCAAATCCCTCATCAAGCACAATCAATAGCTGTTTATCGTGCCGGACACACCAGTCACCCAATTGCTGAATTAGCCCACCGGCCAGCAGCAGATTGCCTAAAAATTTGGTCGGATTGATCAAGGCAATGCGTTTTGCATCCTGCATTGCCTGTTTTGAGAAGTTCACCCGACAGCGCTCACTTGTCATGGGTGCCTTCAACAAAACGGATGTGCGAGTTTGCCTGTTCGGCATTGCTGATTTCCAGCACCGGCGCCAGCATATTGTCCCGCGGTATACTCACATCCAGATCCTTTAACGGATCAGCAAGAAGGCAATTAAAAGGAGCGACCTGCATCATATGGTCAAGATAAACAAAGATCGGCTGACTCAAAGGCACCCTTTTGTCTTCACCCCTAGTCGGTATAATCGCTGCGTTCGTCTGGTTAAGAATGGGTCTCTCGTTTATCCCGCTTTCGAGGGCCAACACTGTGCCCGTGTCGGTCACAGGCCAGACACCATAATCAAATTCGCCTGCAAGGAAAGTCATTGGCGGCAGCGGTTCCTGCGCCAATCGGCCGCTAATCACAGCAGATGCATTTGATCCGTTGATAGCACAAATAATGTACAAACCTGCGACTGGATCAGCTGCCATGTCAATCGCATTTACCACATTCATCAGGATGCCTTATTTATATAAAACAATATTTTAAAATACTTTCATTACTTATTTTCAAGATTAAAAATGCCATCCCAACCTGGCAGTGTTGTGGGTCTCAAGGTCTGTATCCTGTCCTTATACATCTCAAACAGCGTGTCAGGCGCGTGCCCGTTCAACATCTGTAAAATGTCCAGCGCAGCATCCCACTCAGCTCGCTCGTAAAGCAGTCGCATCCGCCGGAACAATTCGGCCTGAGCAAGTTTTTCTGGCGACAAGCTTCCTGTGATGCCCATCATGGTGAAAACCTTGACCGGTTCTCGTTTGCCTTTAACCTGAACAAAATCCAGATCCAGCCATTGGTATTTGGCCGCATCGGTGCCCAAGGCATGAATACTGGCTTCGCTGACAAGATTGGAGACACCATACAGCCGGGTCAAACTCTCCAGCCTTGATGCCAGATTTACGGAATCGCCAATCACCGTGTAGTTCATACGGTTCTTTGATCCCATATTGCCAGCGACTACCAGCCCCGTATGTATCCCAAGTCCGATAGACAGGCCTGCTGTGGGCAATGCCGGATTTTCAGACAATTCCCGCACAGCGCTCTCGATACTCAACAGTGCCTGCATAGCCCTGTTGGCATCATCCGTATGAGCGCCAGGCGCGCCAAACAGTGCCATCACCGAATCGCCATTGAACTTGTCAACAACCCCGCCGCTGGACTCAATTGCAAAACAGATCTTTTCAAAGCACTGGTTCAGCATGTGCAGTGTTTGTGAGGGTGTTTGTTGCTCACTGAGTGTCGTAAACCCTCTGATATCGGCAAACAGCACGCTGACGATGCGCTCCTCACCCCCTAGCTCGATGTGCCCACCCATCAACTCCGCGGCGATCTCCGGCGAAACCACCTTTCCCAGCAGGTTGTGAATATGCTCGCGTTCAGCAAGACCTCTGGCCATTGCGCTGACCGATTGATCCAACTGCGTCAATTCATCACTGCCTGATGTTGAGTACAAACGTGTGCCTGCCGAATAATCACCCTGCTCTATAAGCCTGACGCGTTGGGCAAGCGCTAGTATTGGACGGGTAAAGGTTCTGGCCAACAACACTACCGCCAGCAAACTTAAACTGATTACCAGCATGGAGAAGGAGAACAAACGGTCCTGCAACTGAGCGAGATTGACCTGATTCTCACGATAAGAGCGCTGGATTACAGCAATGATCAGCTCGCCATTGGCCGGATCGGCGGACAATGGCCTGACAAGTGTCCCATAGTCCGCCTCCAGCAACCGGATGCGCTGAGAGGTCGCAAACTGCAAAGGGTTAACTCCAGCCAGGGTCAGGCGCGCATCGTCCTCGGTCAGAGTCGATGCAATCACTTGTCCTTGAACTGAATCGCTCAACTGCACTGCATGAAACGAACTGTTATCGGACAGATCTGGATAATCAAGGCCTTGGTAGCGAAGCACAGACACATCTGAGGCTGAACTCCGCTTGATGCTGGCAACAAATCTGCCATCCAGTGGAAACCCTGCAAATATCCAGGCAACAGGTGCCGGCAACAATAATGGGATGACAATTACCTGGTACGGAGTGTCGTTGATCGTCAGCACTGATTCAGCAACTCCATCAGTGCTTGCCGCCGCTCTTTCCATGAGACTTTCCCAGGTTGAATTAAGCTCAGTAAATCCTTGAGCCGCGGTATCCGCTATCACACGCCCGTCCATGTCTGCGATCAACATAACATCAGCTGCCTCGTAAGAGCGGGACAGCAGGTTTTGCGCCGCATCCTCAATAGTGGCAGGATCTGCAGCACCAAAGGCATTACGAAACCCCCAGTCACGCGTAAGTGCACTACTTAATGTCAACAGCGTGTTGATGTGTTCACTACGGCTAAAGTCAAATACTTCGGCACCGATACCGAGGTAGGTTTCAATGGTCTGGTCTGTATAACGGGCATTTTCGCGGCTGATAAACGTGTACGTTGTGCCCAACACTGGAAGCAGCAGAAACAGCAAAAATATAATGAGTCTGGAACGGATGCTGCTGACCGGCAGACGAAGCGAGGACAATTTACTAAGTTGACTGATCTTTGACATTCAACGCCCGACACAAGCTGAAAGTTTGCCATAAGATAGGCAGAATCCATCTCAATAACAACCAGTCATGGATGAAGCAACACGGGACTAAGACCAGACCGGGCAGGCGGTTTACAGGCGATGAATTGAGCTCGCCGCACTGACTGCTTTGCCTGACATAAAATCAGTGGAAATCCTGTGATTCAGATTTATACAGTTTCTCTGCTTGCAACCACTGCGACATTGCATAACCCCGGGATAAAACAAAGCGTTGCAGCTTCAGATACTCCTTACTGACACGCTGAGGAAAACAATTGGATGACAAACGCTTTCTCAACAATAGTAGCAAAGCATCCAGCCACTGCGCTTCTGAGACATCAGCAACTAGCGCCATGCCTTGCTCATCAACATCGCGGCCTCTCAATTGATGGCGAATGTACATGGGCCCAAATCCCTTGTTTCTACGCGCGCTGACGTAGGACTCAACATAACGTGCATCATTGAGGAGTCCGTCTCTCTCCAACTGATCCAATACCCGGTTTATGAGTTCATCTGTGCTCTTAGACACGTCTGCCAATTCATTACCCGTGTTGGGCTCGTCAGATGGAGTTGTTTCAGATGGGATTGTTTCAGATAGGGTTAGTTCAGATGGGACAACTGATGCTATTTTCAGTCGGGTTCTCAGCTTTCCAAAGAGCTCCCGGCGAGAGTGCTCTCGCCGGGCCAGCAAGTCCATTGCCCGACGACGGGCACTCAAACAATAAGCTTGCTCCTGCTCACGATCCATATGGCCACATCACTCCATTTCAGCTTCCATGGGCTCGTTATCATCGGAACCGGCGCTCAGTAACGCATTTCCACCCAGTAACTGACTTCTGATTTGCTCCTCAATTTCCTGGGCTAGCGCCGGATGTTCTTCAAGATACGTTGCTACATTCTTTTTGCCTTGCCCTATCTTGTCACCACGATAGGCATACCATGCTCCTGACTTGTCAATCAGATTCAGTTTGACACCTAGGTCGATGACCTCACCCATGCGGTAAATACCCTTACCGTAATAAATCTGGAATTCAGTCTGACGGAACGGCGGAGCCACTTTATTCTTGACAACTTTTACTCTCGTTTCGTTGCCAACCACTTCATCGCCTTCTTTGATTGAACCAATACGGCGGATATCCAGACGGACTGATGCATAGAACTTCAATGCATTACCGCCGGTTGTGGTCTCAGGCGAGCCAAACATCACGCCGATTTTCATACGGATCTGGTTAATAAAGATCACCAGCGTGTTTGAATTTTTGATGTTGCCGGTCATTTTGCGCAGGGCTTGTGACATCAGACGCGCTTGCAGCCCCATGTGACTGTCACCCATTTCACCTTCAATTTCCGCCTTGGGCGTCAGGGCAGCTACTGAGTCGATAACCACCACATCTACAGCGCCGGAGCGCACTATCATGTCGCAGATTTCCAGTGCCTGCTCCCCGGTATCGGGCTGACTGACCAACAGATTTTCGATATCAACGCCGAGTGCACCGGCGTAAATCGGGTCCAGTGCGTGTTCTGCATCGATAAATGCACAAGTTCCGCCGGCACGCTGACACTCGGCAATCACCTGCAAGGTCAGTGTTGTTTTACCAGAAGACTCCGGCCCGTAAATCTCAACTATCCGGCCGCGCGGCAGGCCTCCAATGCCAAGCGCAATATCCAGCCCCAGTGATCCCGTCGAAATGGCGGGAATTGCCTCCTTGCCTTTATCACCCAGACGCATCATTGAGCCTTTGCCAAACTGACGCTCAATCTGTGTCAGTGCCGCGTTGAGTGCTTTTTCCTTGTTAGGGTCACGAACCTGTGTATCTGCCATGTGAAGCATCCTGAAGTTTGATTAAGAATTGGTGCATGTCCAGTATTAAAGCAGAGCCTTACTGTATATTCAACCAGTATTACTGAGAAAGATCAGCGAGATTGTCTAGCCGGTCAAGCAGTCCTTCCAACGCTGCTGCGACAGACTGACGCCTGACCTGGTCACGGTTTCCTGAAAAATTGAAAACCTGAGCGGAGGCACCTCGTGCAGATGCCCAAGCTATCCACACCATGCCCACGGGCTTTCCGGGTACCGCACCACCGGGCCCGGCGATGCCACTGGTTGCGACCGACCAATCTGCTGCAGCCAACCGCAACGCTCCATCAGCCATCGCGAGAACGGTGGGCTCACTGACAGCACCGGGTGCCTGAGCGCCTTGCAGAAACTCTAGTGGCACATTGAGAACCTTGTGCTTGATGGCATTTGAGTAAGTTACAAATCCAGCATCAAACCAACCAGAACTGCCTGGCACTGCGGTAAGCGTTTGTGCAATCCAGCCACCTGTACAGGACTCCGCAGTGGTCAGCGTCAAACCTTGACTGCCAAGAATCACACCAATAGCTGCGGCCATACTGTTTAATGTCTGCTGACTTGTAGAGTTGCTCATAGTCGAAGTTTACCATTGCCACGCAAGGCGTTTAAACACACACTTCAAATAACATAGAATGCTGAACTTGCGAACTCCAGCACCCCCTGAAACTCATAATACATAACATTGCAAAAAGCAGGCAATAACTTGATTGAAAAGGGTTTTTCACAGCACACACCAATGATTCAGCAATTTCTGCGAATCAAAGCGCAGCAGCCGGACAATCTGCTGTTTTACCGGATGGGTGACTTCTACGAACTGTTTTTTCAGGATGCGGTCGAGGCTGCCAATCTGCTGGATATTACCCTGACTGCACGAGGCAACGTGAATGGCAAACCCATTCCCATGTGTGGTGTGCCCTATCATTCAGTTGAGCGCTATCTTGCACGCCTTGTAGAGCTGGGCAAATCCATCGCCATCTGTGAACAGATCGGGGACCCGGCTACCAGCAAAGGCCCGGTAGAACGCCAGATTGTGCGCATCATTACCCCTGGCACCATCAGTGATGAAGCCTTACTGGACGCACGCAGCGACTGCGTGCTTATGTCGTTGAGCATGACCGAAAAACCCGGCACCGCAGTAGTGTTGTGCGGACTTGCCTGGATGGATATAAGCGGTGGTCGTTTCTACGTCAGTGAAGTCAGCGGTCTAGGTAATGTGCTTGCAGAGATAGAACGTATCAGGCCTGCAGAACTCCTGGTAAACGAACATCTGCCGCTGCCGACTGAACTCGCCGGCAGGCCAGGCCTGCGTCGACGCCCGGTTTGGGAATTCGACAGCGATACCTGTTACCGGCAATTAGTCAGCCATTTCCAAACACGCGATTTACGCGGTTTTGGCTGTGAAGACATGCCTCTGGCGATTCAGGCTGCCGGGTGTCTGCTGACCTATGCCAAAGATACTCAGCGCTCGGCCCTGCCTCACATACAAAGAATGAGTGCGGAGATAGCCGCCGATGCATTGATTCTGGACGGCGCCAGCCGGCGCAACCTGGAGTTGGACCGGAACCTGAGCGGTGGCAGCAGCAACACATTGATGTCAGTCATCGACTCCACCAGCACTGCGATGGGCAGCCGCCTGTTAAATCGTTGGCTGAACCGACCCTTGCGTCAGCGCAAAATACTGTTACAACGCCAGCAAGTCATCAGCACGCTGCAGAACCAATATGCTTTCGAAGCCTTGCAGCCGCTGCTTAAACAGGTGGGGGATGTAGAGCGCATACTGGCACGGGTAGCGCTGCGCTCAGCACGCCCGCGGGACATGGCGCGATTGCGGGATGCGCTTACGGTGTTTCCAGCGCTGCAGGCTGCGTTGGGTCACCTGCAGAGCGTAATGGAAACGACACGCCTGGCCGAACTTCAGACAGCAGTCGGCGACTATCCTGCCCTGTGCGCCCAACTCCAGGCTGCTCTCATCGAGAATCCACCGGTCGTAATCCGCGAGGGTGGAGTGATTGCCGAGCATTATGATGCTGAACTCGATGAACTGCGCGCGCTTAGCAGCAACGCCGGGCAATTTTTGATTGATATGGAAGTGAGGGAGAAACAACGCACCGGGCTGAGTACGCTGAAAGTGGGCTACAACCGTGTACATGGTTACTTCATTGAGGTGAGCAAAGCGCAGGCTGACCACATGCCTGTGGACTATCAACGACGGCAAACCTTGAAGAATGCAGAGCGGTTTATTACCCCCGAACTTAAAGTATTTGAAGACCGGGTGCTAAGCGCCAACAGCAAAGCGCTGGCCCGCGAGAAATTGCTCTACGACGATCTACTCGAAGTCACTGCGGGGCAACTGTCAGCACTACAGGACAGCGCCGCAGCATTGTCGGAACTTGATGTGCTGTGTAATTTCGCCGAACGGGCAATCACCCTGGGCTGGGCGCAACCGGTCTTGAGTGAACAGATCGGAATCTATATCGAACAGGGACGCCATCCGGTTGTAGAACAGGTACTGGAAAAACAGTTTGTACCCAATGACACCCGACTCGGCAGTGAAAAACACATGCTGATCATTACCGGACCCAACATGGGTGGTAAATCCACTTACATGCGCCAGACCGCGCTGATAGTGCTGCTGGCATTCTGTGGCAGCCACGTGCCGGCAACTGCTGCTGTCATCGGCCCAGTGGATCGCATTTTTACCCGCATAGGGTCATCAGATGACCTGGCCGGTGGCCGTTCCACATTTATGGTGGAGATGACAGAAACAGCCAACATTCTGCATAACGCCACACATAAAAGCCTGGTATTGATGGATGAGGTTGGTCGCGGCACCAGCACCTTTGATGGCCTTTCGCTGGCATGGGCGAGCGCGCTGTACATCACAGAGCAGATCCGCGCTATGACCCTGTTCGCGACTCACTATTTTGAATTGACCGTATTGCCCGAGATACATAACAACGTTGGCAATGTGCATCTGGATGCGGCTGAGCACCAGCAAGGTATTGTGTTCATGCACACCGTCAAAGACGGACCAGCCAACCAGAGTTATGGGTTGCAGGTCGCACAACTGGCGGGCATACCCACGGCTGTTATCGAACAGGCACGCAAAAAGCTGAGGGAACTGGAGGACCTGGCAGTGTCAGGGCCTAAGCCTTTGCTGTCCGGCCAGGGCAATAAACAAGAGTTGCGTACTCACAACACTTGGAGTTCACCCGCTCAAAGCGATCTGTTTGCTACAACACCTCACCCGGTACTCGAACAACTTCGACAACTGGATCCAGACGGCCTGACACCTAGGCAGGCACAACAGCTTCTGTATGAACTCAAAAAATCACTTTGATGAATCACTGCGGATATTGTCAGCGGGTTTGTCGGCAGCGGGAAGGTACACTATAATGCCGCATCGTTTGATTCAGACTGGAAAGCAATATGACATTTGTAGTCGGTGAAAATTGTATCAACTGTAAACACACAGACTGCGTGGAAGTCTGTCCGGTAGACTGCTTTTACGAAGGCCCCAATTTTCTGGTGATTCACCCGGATGAATGTATTGACTGTGCGCTGTGTGAACCTGAGTGTCCGGTTGACGCAATTTATGCTGAGGACGAATTGCCGGATGACCAGAAGCAATTCCTTGAATTAAATGCAGAATTAGCACAGAAGTGGCCGAATATTACCCAGATGAAGCCCCCTATGGCTGAGGCAGAAAAGTGGAGCGGCGTGGCTCAGAAGGTCAAATTACTGATCAAGTAGTCTGCTGTGACGGTTGGGCATTCCCAATCACGTCGACAGCCGACAATCAATTTGCTGCTAAAACCGATCTTTCAGTGCGGCGTACCCTTATATATCAGGCCTGACAGGCATTCAGATAAGCGTAGTCGGAAATTATATCCTCACCGAAAAATGCGTCGACGTCGTATCCCTCACGGCTGGCGATTCTTCCAAGCCGTCGCATAGCCTCTATCTGAATCTGCCTGACACGCTCTCTGGTCAGGCCTATATCCTCACCTACCTGCTCTAGTGTCATCTGCTCATGTCCGTTAAGACCATATCTTCTCACCAGAACTGCTCGTTGCCGCTCGCTCAACTCATCTAACCATCGCAGTGCTGTACTCTGTAAACCCTTTAACTGCAGAGGCCGTACCGGATCGCTATTTTGCAGTTCACAGCCCGTGCAATCGGAGTGAAGCTCCTCAGTGTCGGGGATCACTTGATCATTTTCATGGCTGGATTCGTGACAATCGAGAATAAATGCCAGCTCATGAAGACGCATCTGACAATGACCGGCCAACTCGGATCGACTGGGTTTACGTCCAATCTGATGAGTCAACAGCATTTCCTTGCGCAGAATCAGACTGACCTCTTTGATAACGTGCACGGGCAGGCGAACATCGCGGGCATGATTCATGATTGAACGGTCGATTGCCTGTTTTATCCACCAGGTAGCGTAGGTCGAAAAGCGAAACCCCAACTCGGGATCAAATTTCTCAACAGCTCGCATCAGTCCAAGATTACCCTCTGACACCATATCCAGCAGCGCCAGCCCTCGATTGCGATAACGTCTGGCAAGACTGAGCACCAGGCGCAGATTGTGTTTGATCATGGTTTGACGGCTAAGAGCATCGCCCTCACGACAGGCACGAGACAGTCGCAACTCGTCTTCGTAACTGAGCAAAGGAATGGGGGAAACTTCTCTGACATAAGCATGTTCTGCATCGCATGCAAAACGCTCTTTATTGTAGACAACGGCGGCAAAGGTGATGCTATCGGTGTTATCTACAAAACCGTTCGACTCCGACTGCGAATCCTGTTTGGTTAAATCCTGATCCAGATCGCCATCTGGCAAATCGTCATTTAATTCAATATCCATATTGACTATCCATCCTTGACAGTGAAAAGAGCATTTCATAAAAGAAACAATCTGACAATATCACAAGACTATTACGGTAATCAGCGTCCCAAAAGCAGGTTTTTTTTATAAAAATCGAAAAGTGTGAAGTGGGTCACAAAAGCAGCACAAGACTGTTCACAAAGATCCAACAACAGCCAGACGTTAGCGCATCGGCAGATAGCGCACCGGATCTACAGGTTTGCCATCAACACGTACTTCAAAGTGGAGCATATCGCGACCGGTGGGACCCGACCCAATCTCTGCAATCTTGTCGCCAGCGCTGACCCGATCGCCCTCTCCCACCAACATGGCACTGTTGTGCATATAAGCACTGAGGTGTCGATCATTGTGACGGACGATAACAAGGTTACCTGCGCCCTGGATGCCACTGCCAGCATACACAACATCACCGTCTGCAGCGGCATACACCGCCTGACCTCTGTCTCCGGCGATATCGATCCCCCGGGCGGCACTGGCCTCAGAGAAAGTGCTCAGTAGTCGTCCTTCAGCAGGCCATTGCCAGGTGACGCCGTCGACTTCCCGGGTATTCACACTTCCGGTGCGCCGCTCGTCGATTGCGGCCTGCGGACGACGACCGGTGTCTGGCGCCGCCTCTCCTGCCGGTGCAGCAGGGATCTGCGGCACGGCGTCAATCGCAGAGGCAGACACACCGGATGCACTGACGCTCAACCGTTGCCCCGGATAAATTGTGTATGGAGTCGCCAGATTGTTAGCCAGCGCTAGGCTTCGAACATCCATGTTATGAGCAAATGCGATGGAATACAGCGTGTCTCCTTGCGCTACCACATGGGTTGCACCCGACTGCGCAGAGCCTGCGGAGGCTGAAGGGGCTGCTGATAGCACAGAAAGATTACCTGCACCTTGAGCGGGTAGCGCGGGGGCAGTCTGGCTGATCGCTGGTCTCTGATTAAGAGGTGCCTGATTGACAGGCGACTGTTCAGCTGCCGATGGTGCCGCTGGTACCCGGGTGACTGACGACCTGCTGATCCCTGACCCGACGCTCACCGTCCCCACAACAGTAGAGGCTGCCCCAACTGCGGCTGCAGACTCAGATGAACTGCTGGTAGTTGTAACCGGCGCCCTTGCTGACGCAGGTACCGCCCGCCCATCTACGATTATCATTGGAGCTTCACGCTCAAGGCGACTGCTGCGATCATCCACCGGAGCCTGATAATCGCTAGCACATGCAGCCAGCAACATGAACACCGGGACCATCAAAACACGGGGAAATGATAAACCAATTTCGCCAAATTTCTTCATTACACGCCTCATCAGTAAAACTTCTGGCAATCAGTACATCAGACCGCACAGGCAATCCAAGTCACTCATTTATCCCGGGACAACCGTGACACGGTCGCAGAAAACGCCATAATCACAACAAAACCAACCGCTGCACACAACACAATCGCAGGTAGCTGGGCCGGGTTGCCAGTAACTTGCGTATAGACCCAAGGCATCATGCCTAACCCACCTCCGGGCTCTGTCGATAATCGCCAGGGCCACAACACCACAATTGACGCAGCCAGCATGCCTACCAAAAACGCATAGGTCGTCTGTCGATAATAAAAGAACATCCACGTCAACACATGTGCAAAGGACAACAGCCCTATCAAACAGCCCAGGGCAAACACCAGAACGATATCAAGCTGGAAACTGCGTAGGGCATCGAGCACGTATTGATAAACACCCAACAGTATCAAAATGAATGCGCCGGAAATACCCGGCAGAATCATCGCGCAGATCGCAATCGCACCGCAGAAAAACAAATACAGCAATGAGGTGCTGCCGGCTGCCGGGTTTATCACTGCAGTCAGAACGGTCAAAACAAACCCAATAACAAACAATATGGCCTTTGTTATGCTAAAGGAGCCCATCTCGCGGTACAACAGCAAACACGACGCCAATACCAGCCCCATAAAAAATGCCATGACCAGCATAAAGTGATTGTCCAGCAGATACAGCACGGTGTTAGCCATCATCATCAGACTGGTCAGAATGCCCAACAACAGCGTTACCAAAAAGCTGCCATCAATACCTCGCCAGAACGCTTTGAGCCCTTGCTGATACAAGACCTTCAGCGCCATCGGATTGCAGCTTCGAAGCGCACCCAACAGTCGCTCGTAGATGCCACTGATCACTGCAATAGTGCCACCCGAAACACCGGGGACTGAATCAGCTATACCAATGGCCATGCCCTTTAAGAACAATACAACTCTGTCGCCAAGCGTCATCAATACTGTACCTGGCCTATGTAAAGAGGGACAAAATTAACAGACTCCAGCACCCGGCTGGAGAATTCGTTACCGTTTCTCTCAATCAACAACAATTCTTGACCACCCCGCTCAGTGCCCACCGGAAGTACCAGCCGGCCACCGTCTGCAAGCTGATTCATCAGTTCGGATGGTACCTGTTGAGGAGCAGCGGCAGCGATAATGATATCGAAGGGGGCATTATCGGCCCATCCCAGGCTGCCATCATCATGCTTGAAGCGCACGTTGCGCACCCCCACCAGCGACAGATGTTTGCGGGCGCGCTCCAGCAACGGATGAATTCGCTCGACTGTCCACACCCGCTCGGCAAACTGGGCAATGACCGCCGTTTGATAACCACAGCCAGTGCCTATCTCTAGCACCCTCGGCACTTTACCGTGCTCCGGAAGACGCTGCCCTAACGCGGCCTCCGTCATCCGCGCCACTACATAAGGCTGCGAGATGGTCTGATTAAATCCGATGGGCAGCGCGGTATCTTCATATGCACGTGTCGCCAGCGCCTCATCCAGAAACACATGCCTGGGTATAGTTCTCATCACATCCAGTACCGCCCAATTTTTGATCCCCCTATCCAGCAAAGACGCAATCATGCGCTCCCGTGTGCGTTGAGATGTCATGCCGATGCCGGCAAGATTGGGTGTGTTCACAGGCTTTGGTACTCAATCAGATCATGCAGAACCGCAGTCGCGTAAGTGCCGGCAGGCAGCACAAATGACAACTCCAGATCAGGCCCCAGAGGGGATTGGTTTTCTAAAAACCGATAGTGTAATGCCTGAACCGGCAAACGCAAACTGCGCCGGGCAGCATCAACCTGATGTTTGAGCAGACCGGTCGTCAGCACCGAAAAACTTGCGCCAACCCGCGCTTCCAACGCCGCACAAGCCCCGAAACTGTGCGGCGCGCGCTGCGTTGCCTGGCCCCAGAGCGGACCGGTGGGATGAATATCCTGCCCGGCGATGCGCTGCAGAATCATCTCATCCACTTGTTCCGGCAGAAAAACGCTGGCACTGCCATCAAGATTCATCACATCGCCATCAATGTACTGATTCCAGGTTGCGTGGCTGACCCGTTCTGACAGAACAGCATTAAAAATTGCCGCTCGCGCTGCTGACAACAACAGACCACGCTCAACGGGATTTTGGGGTCGGTACTGTTTTAAAAACCATGCCTGTGCTTTGTTGATATTGTCAAAACCAAAACGCTGTTCCCCAAAGTAGTTAGGAACGCCCAGTTGCTGCACCCGCTGCAAGCCCTGTTCAAGAGTTGACCATGCAGTCTTGAAATCCATAGCAACATCAAGCACCTGCAGATTGCGCAACCGAATCACAAATGCGTTGCTGTGGTGGCTACCCCTGCGTAACTTGCGGCTGTTGCGCTCAATACGCTCAATCTGCAGTTCAGCTGAGAGGGCTGAGCTAAAGTCAGGTGTGGCGCGACCGGGTAACTGCAGACTCAGCCACTGCCGACAAACGCCGAGTCTGTCCTTGAGACCCGACCAACTGACGTCCCTGATCGAAACGCCCGCAGCACGCGCCAGACGCTGTGCAGCTTCTGCCGTGTTGATGCCGGTTTTTCGGATAAACACCCAGACGTGTTCCCCGTCACCGGAGCAATCAAAGCCCAATTGCTCGTCAACCAGAAAGTCATCCGGCTGCGCCTTGAAGTGGGCGCGCAATGAGGGTGGATGAGTTCTGGAGAGGATCACCGGCTCAGTAACACCACGGCGTGCGTCTCCAGCCCTTCCTTGCGCCCTACAAAACCCATGCCTTCGGTTGTGGATGCTTTGACATTCACCGCGTCAAGCTCAACTTCCAGTAAAGTCGCAAGACGTGATCTCATCGCATTGATATGTGGTGCCATCCTGGGGGATTGAGCAAGGATCGTCATGTCCGCATTGACCACTGACCAGCCCAGATTTTTAACCAAACCAAGCACTCTTTTTAGCAGTACTGCGCTGTCAGCATTTTTGTAAGCCTGATCAGTGTCTGGAAAGTGTCGACCGATATCGCCGAGCGCTACCGCTCCCAACAATGCGTCGCACAGTGCATGTATCAAGGCATCGCCATCGGAATGCGCTAACAATCCACGATCATGTGGCACTTCTATGCCGCCCAGCATCAGAGGGCGATTGTCCGATGGTTCGGCAAATCGATGGGCGTCATAACCATGGCCGATTCGTAGTTGCATACTGATGTCATGCTCCGCTGGATAAGGTTGAAGACTGCTGACGATCCCGCAAAATCCATTCTGCCAGTTGCAAGTCTTCCGGATAGGTAATTTTAATGTTGTCTTTGTGACAGGGAATCAATTGTGGTTTCTCACCACAGAACTCCATCGCGGAAGACTCATCGGTGACGGTGACTGCATTATCCGCACAGCGCTCCAATGCCAGCAGCAGATCGCGGGCTCTGAACATCTGCGGCGTGCAAGCTGCCCACAACTGACTGCGATCGACAGTGGTCTGCACACTCAAATGCCCATCGGCACGTTTGAGTGTGTCTGTCACCGGCACAGCCAACAAACCTCCTGATCGAGAGCCGGCACCCTCGGTGCAGGACTCCAGCAGCGCCAGCAGATCCTCGCTGCGGACACAGGGGCGCACGGCATCATGAATCAGCACCCATTCATTGCATTCTGTTTGATGCGTAAGGCACTGCAATCCGGCGCGCACTGATTGCCAGCGCTCAGCACCACCCTCACAGATCTGTACCCGCTCTAACTCATCAGCAGACAACTGATCGTGGGTGTCATGCCACCAGATGTCCCCTTGATTTAAGGCAACTATCAATCGGCTGACCTGCGGCAATGCCAGGATGGCGCGCATTGAGTGCAACAGCACAGTGCTGCCACTCAACGGTAGATATTGTTTGGGAATGCTGGACTGCATGCGAGTGCCAATACCGGCAGCCGGAATGATCGCATAGACCACTATTCAATCACTCTGTAGAAAATTTCGTCTTCACGAGTCATGCCCAGATCGGAACGTGCCCGCTCTTCAATGGCTTCGAGCCCGGTTTTCAGATCCAGCACTTCGTTCTCAAGCATTTGGTTTCGAAGACGAAGCGCCTCATTTTCAGATTGTTCTGCCATCAGCTGCTCTTCGAGCTGGCGCAACTCTGACACGCCACCCTCACCTGCCCAGAGTCGCCATTGCAGAATCAACAGCACAATCACCAGTCCAGCCAGCAGTGCTTTCATCTTTTGAGTATCGCCTCATCGCAAAGGGTCAGGGAGAGTCCGTTGGCCGTATTTCAGTTATCTGAGCACATGACTGAATTCCGCGAGCCCGCGGTAAACAGCTTTGCTACCCAATTCCTGTTCAATCCGCAGCAACCGGTTGTATTTGGCAACGCGGTCAGATCGGCATAACGAACCGGTTTTGATCTGACCAGCACCGGTGGCCACCGCCAGATCAGCAATGGTAGTGTCTTCGGTTTCGCCTGAGCGATGTGATATCACTGCGGTAAAGCCAGCTTTGCGGGCCATACGAATCGCTGCGAGCGTCTCGGTCAGAGATCCAATCTGGTTAAACTTGATCAGAATGGAGTTGGCGATGTTCTGCTCAATGCCGCGTGCCAGGATTTCCGTGTTGGTGACAAACAAATCGTCGCCCACCAGTTGCACGGTGTTGCCTATTTTGCGGGTCAGCAGCGCCCAACCATCCCAGTCGCTTTCATCCATTCCGTCTTCGATGGACAGGATATTGAAGTCTTTGGCAAGTTTTGCCAGGTAATCCGTGAACTGCGCCGAGGTATACACGGCGTTCTCACCCTTGAGGTGGTACTGTCCATCGCGGTAAAACTCTGACGATGCACAGTCCAGCGCCAGTCGCACGTCGCTACCCATCTTCAGGCCGGTCTTGCCAACTGCCGTCAGAATTGCTTCCAGCGCCGCGGCATTGGAAGGCAGATTGGGTGCAAATCCGCCTTCATCACCCACAGACGTGCTAAGACCCTGCGCCTTCAGCACAGACTTCAGACTGTGGAAAATCTCGGCTCCATAACGCAGCGCTTCGGCAAAATTCGGCGCACCCACGGGCTGCACCATAAATTCCTGTATATCGACGTTGTTATCTGCGTGCTCACCACCATTGATGATATTCATCATCGGCACCGGCAGACTCATCAGTTCCGTACTGCCGTTAAGCTTTGCAATCCACGCATACAACGGCATGTGATTGGCTTGTGCGGCGGCTTTGGCAGCAGCCAGCGACACTGCAAGAATGGCATTGGCACCCAGATTGGCTTTGTTGTGGGTACCGTCCAGATCAATCATGCACTTGTCCAAAGCGGCCTGATCTGCGGCATCATGGCCGAGCAACGCGGTGCGGATCTGGGAGTTGATATTACCAACCGCTTTGAGAACACCCTTGCCCAGATACCGTGACGAATCCTTGTCACGCAGTTCCAGCGCTTCGCGCGAACCGGTCGAAGCACCGGATGGCGCGCAGGCACTGCCGACCATGCCGTTATCAAGCAACACGTCAGCTTCTACCGTGGGGTTGCCGCGTGAATCAAGTACTTCACGGGCACGGATGTCTTTGATAATTGCCATAATCACTTCCTGTCAGTTTTTAACGGGTATCAATGTCGGGGAATTGTTTGACCAATTCATCGATTGCTTTCATTTGCAGCAGAAAATCTTCCAGTTTCGCCAGCGGCAAAGCACACGGGCCGTCACACAGTGCTTTTTCCGGATCAGGATGCGCTTCCAGAAACAAAGCTGCCAACCCTTGGCTTAAACCGGCGCGTGCCAGTTGTGTGACATCAGCCCGACGCCCATCAGCGCTGGCCGACAAACCACCAGGTTTTTGTAGCGAGTGGGTGACATCAAACATCACGGGGTAACGGAACTGTTTCATCACCGAAAAACCCAGCATATCCACAACCAGATTGTTGTAGCCAAAGCTGGAGCCGCGCTCACACAACATCAGCCTGTTGTTACCGGCCTCTTCAAACTTGCGCAAGATATGTTGCATTTCCTGCGGCGCCAGAAACTGCGCTTTTTTGATATTGATAAACGCCTTGGTTTGCGCCATGGCAGCAACAAGATCGGTTTGCCGGGACAGAAACGCCGGCAACTGAATGATGTCAGCTACTTCGGCGACCGGGGCCGCCTGCCAGGGCTCGTGTACATCGGTCAATACCGGCACCTTAAACCGGTGCTTGATCTCCTGCAGAATCTTTAATCCTGCCTCCAGTCCCGGGCCGCGATAAGAATGAATCGAGGACCGGTTGGCCTTGTCGAACGAAGCCTTGAACACATAAGGAATACCAAGCCTGCCACACACCTCTACGTAGTGGGATGCAACCTCATGCGCAAGATCAGCAGACTCCAGCACATTCATGCCACCAATCAGCACAAAGGGCAGGTCATTGCCAAAACGCACCTGATCAGATAACTGCAGATGCACGGGTGTCATGGCAGCTGACTGACTCAAGACTGCGCTCCTGTGGACGCTGGTGCAGCGGAAACGCCAGCGAGCGCCTGGTGTGCCAGTGCAGCTTTAACAAAGCCTGTGAACAAAGGATGCCCATCGCGAGGCGTGGAGGTGAACTCAGGGTGGAACTGGCAAGCAACAAACCATGGGTGATCCAGCACTTCGATCATTTCTACCAGTTCGCCATCCATCGATCGGCCGGTTATCTTTAAACCCGCTGCCTGCAATTGCGTCAGGTAGTTATTGTTAACTTCGTAGCGATGACGATGACGCTCGACAATCACTGGTTGCCCATAACACGACTGCGCTATTGATCCGGGTTCCAGTCGACATTCCTGTGCACCCAGGCGCATGGTGCCGCCAAGATCCGAATGTACATCACGCAGCTCAACCGCGCCCTCTGCAGTGACCCATTCACTGATCAGTGCAACCACCGGGTCTTTGCATTCGGGTTTGAACTCAGTGCTGTGCGCATCAGTCAGACCCGCTAGATTACGGGCATATTCAATCACCGCCACCTGCATTCCCAGACAAATCCCCAGATAAGGAATCTTGTGCTCGCGGGCATATTGCACCGTCAGAATTTTACCCTCGACACCACGCATCCCAAATCCACCTGGCACCAGAATGGCATGAACACCTTCCAGTAAATGTGTACCGCGAACCATGATGTCACTGGAATCGATGTATTTAACGTTAACGCGGGTGCGGGTCTGGATACCGGCATGACTGACTGCTTCGATCAGCGATTTATAGGCATCCAGCAGTTCCATGTATTTGCCCACAATGGCAATGGTAACTTCCTTATCAGGATTCAGTTTGGCATCCACCACACGCTGCCACTCGCTCAGATCTGCAGGCGGGCACTCAAGACCGAATTTGCGGACCACAAATTCATCGAGTTCGGCCGCACGCAGCAGCGAGGGAATGCGGTAAATAGTATTGGTATCTGGCAGCGACACCACCGCAGGTAAATCAACGTTGGTAAACAGCGCGATCTTGCGGCGGGCAGAATCCGAAATTTCCTGTTCAGAGCGGCAAATCAGGATATCCGGCTGAATACCTATGGAGCGCAGTTCTTTGACAGAGTGTTGAGTGGGCTTGGTTTTGGTTTCACCGGCGGTTGCAATGTAGGGTACCAGTGTCAGGTGCATAAACAGCGCGTAGGATGAGCCGAGCTCAACACGCATCTGGCGCACGGCTTCCAGAAATGGTTGAGACTCGATATCACCTACCGTACCGCCAATTTCGACCAGCGCCACATCAGCACCGGCCGCTCCCAGCACAACACGACGTTTGATTTCGTCGGTGATATGCGGAATAACCTGAATAGTAGCGCCCAGATAATCGCCACGACGCTCCCGACGAATCACCTCTTCGTAAACACGTCCGGTGGTAAAGTTGTTAGCGGCTTTCATGGTGGTGCGGATGAAGCGCTCATAGTGCCCAAGATCGAGATCGGTCTCAGCGCCATCCTCAGTGACAAATACCTCACCGTGCTGGAATGGACTCATAGTACCGGGATCAACGTTGATATACGGGTCGAGTTTGAGCATGGTGATTTTAAGGCCACGCGCTTCGAGAATAGCACCTAGTGATGCCGAAGTAATACCTTTGCCGAGTGAAGAAACGACCCCACCGGTAATGAAAATATATCGCGTCATTAACGCCCCATCCTGAGTCACTGATGGGTCGCCAGATTACCAGAAGCCCCACGCATGAACAAATTAAATATCCGGATACCATGTTCCGGGCTGAGTATTGATTGAGTTCAAATACTCAAAACCTGTCAGTAGAACGCTCAGTGTTCCGGCGCTTCGACCACGGGCATCTGCCAATTGACTGCCCAGCCATTAACGCCATTATCTGATTGAAATCCTTCACAAACTCCCACGCCAGCGATCCATGCCAACTGGTTATTGATATAAATCAGCGGCGTTCGCGCACGTATCCACGGAGGCACATCAGACTCCTGCAATATTTTTTTAAGTGCCCGGCGAGGCCTGCCCGCCAACGCACATTCCAGTCCTTCGCTACCACGGTAGCGCACCCGACACTCTCCCGTCGGGAATATCATGCCGCGCTCTTTGACATGCAGCAGGCGCAAACTACCGTTGTTGCCCGGCAATACCATCACCGGTAGTCGCCCGTCCGGCGTTTGCGGCCACAAATACCCATCAATCGGTGGGGGCGGCAGTGTTTCTGCAGGCCACATCAGATACAAACTATCCCTAAACCTGCGGATTTCCCTGCCTTGCCAGTGCAGTAAAGGTTCAGCGTCTGCCCCAGCCAGCAGCACCTCATCAATCAATGTCTGTAAACACTGCCAGTCTGGCCACAATCTGCCCGCCTGCTCGGGGCTACTGCCAACGTGTAACCAGTGCCTGAGTACCAGGCGCTGCATCGCAGGCGAAGCAACCAACAACGCCGCCACCTGCAGAGAATTTTCCTCTGCATCATAATGCTCTTGCAGATACTGCTGCGCCAGCAGCGACAGCAGTTCGTCATTATCAGCCTGCAGCTGCGCCGTGCGCACCAGAGCATCGCGCGCCGCGGGCCAGTGAGAGGCCATCAGCGGCAGCAATTCGTGGCGTGCAAAGTTGCGACTGAGCCGGGTATCTGCATTACTTTCATCCTCTACCCAGGGCAAAGACCTGTGCAGTGCATAACTCTCCAGTTCAGCCCTGCTCTGCAGCAACAAAGGGCGCCATAATTGTCCACGCCCTAGGGGCCGGCCTTCCGGTATACCGGCAAGCCCCCGCGCACCACTGCCACGTAGCAGATTCAACAATACTGTCTCTGCCTGATCATCCTTATGATGTGCCATCAACAGCACCTCATCAGATCCCAGTTCACGTTCGAATACCTGATAACGTGAATGGCGGGCGGCCTCCTCCAGACTTTCGCCTGCCGCACTCAGTCCCTGCAAACGGACACCCACTTTTGCACTGAAAAATGCGACATCAGCCAGAGCACACTGCTGTTTACAAAAGGACAACCAGTGATCTGCATTCGCGCTGAGACCATGATGAACATGGATGGCACGCAGTCCACCCGGAAACATGGCAATCCATTGGCCTCTGGAATTAATGCAACAATCCAGCAGCACCATGGAGTCCAGCCCCCCGCTCAGGGCGATGACCAGTACGCGGACTTCGGGAGCTTGTTGATGAAGTTTATTCAAAGAAATGAGCAAGGCAGGGACCGGGCCCGCCAGCAGTTTGTCTGACATCCTTTTTACCCCTAAGACTAACTGTGCGCTAATCAGCGGCTGATGCCATAACCCATCAGGCGCCGGTAACGACGCTCGACCAGACTATCGATGTTCATGTTCTGCAATCGCTCCACCTGATTTACCAATGCCGATTTGATGTTGGCGGCCACCATTTTGACATCGCGGTGCGCTCCGCCCAGAGGTTCCGGTATTGTTGTATCCACGATGCCCAGCTCTTCAAGACGTTTTGAGGTCACCCCCATGGCTTCTGCCGCATCGGCAGCATGTTCAGATGACTTCCAGAGGATGGTTGCACAGCCCTCCGGCGTGATCACTGTGTAGGTAGAGTACTGCAGCATATTCAGCTGATCAGCGATACCAATCGCGATTGCGCCACCGGAGTTGGCCTCACCGGTTACCGTAGCGATCAGCGGTGTACGTACGCGCGACATCATGGCCATATTTTCAGCGATGGCCTCGTTGATACCACGCTCTTCAGCGTCAATGCCCGGGTAAGCACCCGGGGTGTCAATAAAACTTAGCACCGGCAACTGAAAACGCTCAGCCAGTTCAATCAAGCGGCGAGCCTTGCGATAACCTTCGGGGCGTGGCATACCAAAATTGTGCCGGACTTTTTCTTTGGTACCCCGACCTTTCTGGTGACCAATGACCATGACCGGTTTGCCTTCCAGGCGAGCGATTCCGCCGACCAGCGCCATATCGTCAGCAAACAGGCGATCACCGTGCAACTCATCAAAGTCGGTAAAAATGTGTTGGATATAATCCAGCGTATAGGGGCGAAGTGGATGACGTGCCACCTGGGAAATCTGCCAGGAGGACAGATTGCCATAAATTTTTTCAGTGAGCTTTTTGCTCTTTTCCTGCAGTTTCAGTATCTCTTCACCGATGTTCAACTCGTTGTCGTCGCTGACCAGACGCAACTCGTTAATCTTTACTTCCAGGTCCGCAATCGGCTGCTCAAAATCGAGATAATTGGGATTCATAATATTGTGGTATGCCTGTTTCGATCCGAAGAGGCGGCAATCATAACAAATAACATCGCTCAGCGGTAAGCGATGCTGACCGCCTGTTGACCAAAAAGCTGCTGCAGATCATGAATCAGGCGCTGATCAGGCTTTACCTGCCATTGTTCGCCAAGGGTAATCCAGCCACTGATGTCCGGCCGGTGATAGCAGATCCGTACCGGGCAAGCAATCGGCACCGGCGCCTGCGCATCATCGCCAACTCGCGCTGCCGCAGCTTGGACGCTGGCAGGATCAACCCTGTACGGCGTTAATACACGCGCAAGGTGCTGACTGAAATCACGACCCAATGCCACTGACCTGAGGTCTAGCTGAACCGCGTTCGCATAGCGCAGCCGCGCTTGCGTCAAGGTCATCACCTCACGTGCACGCCCCTTTAATGTCCCGCTGAAGTCATCCTGGGATACCTGACAATCCACCAGCAAAATGGCGTCTTTTTGTAATAACTCGCGAAAACGGTCGTACTCTTTGGCAAACAGCGAGACTTCAAGACGCGCACTGCGGTCATCCAGAGTGATAAAAGCAATATTGTCTCCACGCTTGCTACGCATGGTGCGGGTAGCCACCATCAATCCGGCCAATAACTGGCTTTCACGGTCGGCCTTCAGATTGGCCAGACGATCACGGGTCAGCCGTCGCAGCTCTGGCAGGAATTCGTCTATCGGGTGACCACTCAGATACAGACCCAAGGTTTCTTTTTCTTCACGCAGACGTTGCTGCTGACTCCAGGGTTTAATTGTCTGATTGCCAGGCCCATCCTGAAGCCCAGCCACCGCAACCGTCTCCGGCACCGGCGCAATCTCTCCGAACAAGTCCTGCACGCCCGATTCCTGATTGCGACTGCTTTGCTCAGCGGCCTGCACGGTATCTGCCAGTGATGACATCAACCAGGCACGCGTGGTGTCGGTATCTGACTGGTACAGATTGTCCAGTGCGCCGGCTTTAATCAGCGCTTCGAGTGCTCGTTTGTTGACTGTTCGCAGTTCAACACGACGGCAAAAATCCAGTAGCGAGGTAAATGCACCACCACTGTCTCGCGCTTTGATAATGGCATTGATCGGCCCTTCACCAAGCCCTTTGATAGCACCCAGCCCATACACAATCTCGCCTTTGCCATTAACGGTGAAGTTAAATGCCCCGACATTGACATCCGGCACAATCAACGGCAGCTTCATCTCCCGGCACTCTTCTACCAGGGTAACCACCTTGTCGGTATTCTGCATATCTGCCGACAACACAGCCGCCATAAAGTACGCCGGATAGTGCTTTTTTAACCAGGCAGTCTGATATGACACCAGCGCATAAGCAGCTGAGTGCGACTTGTTAAAGCCGTACCCTGCAAATTTTTCCATAAGGTCAAAAATTGAGCCCGACAATTCTTCGCTGAGTCCACGTCCTGAAGCGCCTTCCACAAAAAATCCGCGCTGCTTGGCCATCTCCTCTGCTTTCTTTTTGCCCATCGCACGGCGCAACATATCGGCGCCGCCCAGACTGTAACTGGCCAATACCTGGGCGATCTGCATGACCTGTTCCTGATAAAGGATAACGCCGTAGGTGTTACCCAACACAGACGCCAGATCAGGATGCGGGTAACTGATCTCCGCCCGACCATGTTTACGATTGATAAAGTCATCCACCATGCCAGACTGCAGTGGCCCCGGCCTGAACAGCGCTACCAGTGCCACAATGTCTTCGAAGCAACTGGGCAACAATCGCCGGATCAGATCTTTCATGCCACGCGATTCCAACTGGAACACGGCGGTGGTTTCTCCGCGCTGCAACAGTTCGTATACACGCACATCGTCCAGCGGAATCATGGTGATATCCAGTGGCTTGTCGCGATGCGCGGGTTCCTGACGATTGATCATCTTCACCGCCCAGTCGATGATGGTCAGTGTTCTCAAACCCAGGAAGTCAAACTTCACCAGACCTGCGGTTTCCACATCATTTTTGTCAAACTGGGTGACCAGACCCTCACCGTTCTCATCGCAGTACAGCGGAGAAAAATCGGTCAGGCGTGTTGGTGCAATCACCACACCACCCGCATGTTTGCCGACGTTGCGGGTGATGCCCTCCAGTTTGAGCGCCATCTCCATGATTTCCTGCGCATCTTCGTCGGAGTCGATAAATTCCTTCAGCGCGGGTTCGTCTTCCATGGCTTTTTCAAGGGTGATACCAACTTCAAACGGAATCAACTTGGAGAGTTTGTCAGCAAGCCCGTACGATTTGCCTTGTACGCGTGCCACATCGCGCACTACCGCCTTTGCCGCCATGGTGCCAAACGTGATGATCTGAGACACAGCTTCCTTGCCGTACAGCTCCGCCACATGCTGAATCACCCGATCACGGCCTTCCATACAGAAGTCCACGTCAAAGTCAGGCATAGACACCCGCTCAGGATTCAGAAAACGCTCGAATAGCAGGTCATATCGAAGTGGGTCCAGATCAGTAATTCCCAACGAATAGGCGACAATTGAACCCGCACCGGATCCGCGGCCCGGGCCTACTGGAATGTCATTGTTCCTGGCCCACTGGATAAACTCCATGACGATGAGGAAATAGCCCGGAAATCCCATCTGGATAATCACATTAAGCTCAAAGTCCAGCCGCTCAAAATACGGCTGGCAGAATTCTTTAAACTCGGGCACCCGACTGGCGTCGATGATTTCGGGCAATCCGTGATTTTCGCTGATGATTCGGGGCAATCGTCGCTGCAGTCCCTGCAGGCTGACCTCACGAAAGAACTCGTCCATGGTCATACCGGCAGGCACCGGGTAATTGGGCAGATACGGCTTGCCAAGCTCCAGAGGCAGAGAACAGCGCATGGCGATGTGCACAGTATTGTCGATGGCTTCCGGAATATCTTCGAACAGCGCAATCATCTCATCGGCAGAGCGCAGGTACTGCTGATCCGTGTAATGCCGTGGCCGCCGCGGATCGTCAAGGGTGCGACGATCATGGATACACACACGTACCTCGTGGGCTTCAAAGTCCTCGGGGGCAATAAAGCGCACATCATTAACCGCCACCAAAGGACAGTCGGTATCGGCGGATAACAACACTGCTGCCTGAATGTAGGCTTCCTCGCCAGGTCGGCCTATGCGCGAGACTGACAGGTAAAAACTGTGCGGGAACAGATTCATCCACCAGGCAAGTGCCTTCAAGGCTGCCGGGCGGTCTCCGTCGACAAGTGCGCGGCCGATATCACCATGGATTCCACCCGACAATACAATCAGGCCATCAGCGTGCTGCTGCAGCCATTTTCGGCGCAGCGTGGGTTCACCGTGACCGACTTTATCGGTGTATGACATGGAGATCAGGCGAGTCAGATTCCGGTAACCCTCAAGGTTCCTGACCAGCAAGGTAATGGCATGGGGACGATCAGGACGTTCGGGATTCTCGATTAAGACGTCGCAGCCGCAGATAGGTTTGATGCCCTGGCTCAGCGCTTCTGAGTAAAACTTGATCATGGCAAACAGGTTGGCATGATCGGTTACGGCAACCGCTGGCATTTCCAGCGTTCGGACCGTTTTAATCAGCTCTTCCACACGCACCAATCCATCCACAATCGAAAACTCAGTGTGTACGTTCAAATGGACAAATTGTGCGGTCGAGAGGGTCATGCGAATTTCCTGAAAAAGTTCACTTCAATCGGAGTCAAACCCATATCAGCGATGAGCCAGACACTTTGCGACAGGCGCGTAACTGCGCCGATGTTCCTCGCAGGGTCCATACTGCTCCAGCGCCGCCAGATGCACCGCAGTCGGATAACCTTTGTGCCGGTCAAATCCGTAAACCGGAAACTCAGCATGCAAACGCAGCATATCCCGGTCTCGCGCCACCTTGGCCAGTACTGAGGCTGCAGCGATGCAATCCAGACGGCTGTCGCCCTTGACCAGTGCAGCACCGGGTCTGCTCCAGGGCGGACAATGTGTGCCATCGACATACACAAAATCAGCTTCAACACCAAGCGCATCCACAGCCCTGTGCATCGCCAGCAGAGAAGCCCTGAAGATATTGATCTGATCTATCTCTGCCGCGGAAACCTGTGTGATCGCCCAGGCCAGCGCCTGCTGCTGAATCAGATCGTACAACAGAGCCCGGCGCACAGCACTGAGTTTTTTGGAGTCGGTCAATCCGGGCAAATCATAACGCACAGGCAATATAACTGCCGCTGCAAACACGGCGCCGGCGAGCGGACCGCGTCCGGCTTCGTCGGTTCCGGCGACCCGCTGATGAGTATGCTGCGGCCAGTCCGATACGTTTTTGGACAGATCAGCAAACAGGGAGCGTTCAGCGCGGGCAGGCTTGTCTGTCACCGGTGTGCACCACGATCAGGACTGGCAGAAGAACCCGGGTTATTGATCAAGGCACTGACTGCGGCAGCTGCCTGCTGATCGGCATCAAGTCGGATGCTGCAATGGATGCGGGTAAAATCGCCAAGCAATGCGTGGCGCCTGACCGGATCTGCAAGCCAGGCCAACAGCTCAGTCGACAGGGCCGGGGCGCTGACCGCCTGTTGCAGATACTCCGGCACCAGGCGTCGGCCCGCTAAGAGATTAGGCAGGGCAATGTTGGGAATTTTGACCAGCCGCGACGCCATCCACCAGGTCATTGCTGACAGCTTGTAACACACAATCATCGGGCGTTTCAGCAACATGGCTTCCAGCGTCGCCGTCCCTGATGCGAGAAGCACCATATCTGCTGCCCGCATGGCTTCAAAGGACTGGCCATCAAGCACACTGAAGTGCTGGTGCAATGACTGAGTGGCGAGTGCATTGCCTGCTGCCATCGACAAGGTGTGCTGCAGAAGCTGATTCACTTGCGCCAGGCGTGTTTTATTTGCACAAGGGATCACAAATTGCAGATCCGGGCGACTCTGCAAACAGATTAATGCGGTCTGCAGAAAAACCGGTGCCAGGCGCGCAACTTCGTCATGACGGCTGCCGGGCATAAGACACACAACTTGCTGCGCACCGGAAGGATTCAGACCCAATATCTGCTGCGCCTGCTGCCGTGCCTGAGCTTGATGCTCATCCGGATCAACCCGATCAGCCATGGGATGACCCACGCAGTGCACCGCTATTCCATGCTGCTGGTAGATATCGGTCTCAAACGGAAACAGGGTGAGCATCAGATCAATAGCTTTGGCTATTTTGAAAATGCGCTTCTGGCCCCAGGCCCACACGCTGGGGCTGACGTAGTGAACAGTTTTGATGCCAAGATCATGCAGCGATTGAGCAAGGCGCAGATTAAATCCCGGAGAATCGATACCGATAAAGACCGCTGGCTTTTCACCGGTAAAGCTTTTTATCAGGTCAGCCTTGAGCCGGAGTAACTCCGGAAGACGCCCAAGAGGTTCAATAAATCCCATCACAGACAGACGTTCCATCGGCGTGATGCTGTCAAAACCACACGCCAACATTGCCGGTCCGCCAACCCCCACAAACCGGGCCTCGGGATAACGCTGACGCAGCGTTCGGATCAGTCCGGCGCCGAGTATGTCACCGGACGGTTCCCCTGCCACCATGGCTATCAGCATAAATCCGGCACCTGTCTTTTTATTCTGTGGCAGCAAGGCACCTGCCTTAGCGATGAATACCCTTCACCGACCCGGAGATCGAGTTCAGCAACACTGTCAATGCAGACAACTGCGCCGCATTGTGATCAGCCAGTTGCGCAATCTGTTGCTGCGCCTCCTGCAGGCTTAGCCCCCGTTTGTAAATGATCTTGAACGCTTCGCGGATCAGTTTGATGGTAACTTCGTCAAAACCGCGCCGCTCAAGACCGACCGTGTTAACGGTGCGTACCGCTGGAGGACTGCCACTGACAATGACATACGCAGGCACATCATGTGACACATGGGTCATGCCCCCGACCATGGCGTGAGCCCCGATGCGCAGGAACTGATTGACGCCGGCATAACCACCGAGGATCGCCCAATCATCCACCAACACATGACCCGACAATCCGGCATTATTGGCAAATACGGTATTGTTACCAACCATGCAGTCATGCGCGATATGCACATAGGCCATCAGCAGATTACCGTTGCCGATACGCGTTAATCCACCGCCAGCACCAGTACCACGGTGCAGTGTCGCTCCTTCACGGATGATATTGTTATCACCAATCTCCAGCCAGGTATCTTCACCAGCGAATTTTTTGTCAGCCGGATCTTCTCCGACGGAAGCAAACTGATAAATGCTGTTGCCTTTACCAATACGGGTGTTGGCTTTGATCACCACATGCGAGCCAATGTCACTGCCATTGCCAATGGTGACGTTAGGACCAATGATACTCCATGGTCCTATGCGGACGCCCTCTGCGATGCTGGCAGAGGGGTGTATGATTGCAAGCGCATCAATCACTTTTCCTTCTTCCTCTCTGCGCAAATGATGATCGCTTCGCACACCAACTCGTTATCAACGGAAGCGCGACACTGAAATTTGTAAATACCACGTTTGCTGGTGAGGATAGTCGCCTCCAACGTGAGCCGGTCACCTGGCAATACCGGGCGCTTGAGACGAACTTCATCAGCACCCACAAAATAATACACGTAACCGTCTTTGGGTTTCTTCTCCTGGCTCTTGAAACCAAGGACACCCGCCGCCTGCGCTAGAGCTTCGATAATCAATACGCCCGGCATAATCGGGAAGTCCGGAAAATGGCCTTCAAAAAATGGCTCATTCACGCTGACATTTTTGTAAGCAACAATCGACTTGCCCAGCTCAATGCTGACTACCCGATCAACCAGTAAAAAAGGATAACGCTGTGGAAGATATTCCTTTATTTCTTCAATGTTCATCATAATCATGTCCTGGCGGCGGCAACCCGGTTTGGTCCAGTTGCCTTTTTATGTTCCTGACTGTTCGGGACAACTCGGACAGCTTGCCGAGGGTCACCACGTTTCGTTTCCAGATACTGGATTCCTGCAGCAAAGTGCCGGAGGAATACAAGCCGGGTTTGGTAATCGACTGCGTCACCATTGACATAGCACTGACCGTCACACGATCCGTGATACTCAGATGTCCGGTGATGCCCACGCCACCACCTATCACGCAATAACGACCTATTCGCGTACTGCCAGCCAACGCTGAACAGCCACAGATCACCGTGTGATCCCCAACCATACAGTTATGGCCTATCTGCACCTGATTATCAATTTTAACGCCGTCTCCGATTACGGTGTCATCAAGCGCACCCCTGTCGATACAGGTGCCTGCGCCGATCTCTACATCCGAGCCAATACGCACCGAACCCAGCTGTGCAATCTTGACCGAGCGCTGACCATCAAAGGCAAAGCCGAAGCCATCAGCTCCCAACGCTGCGCCGGCGTGCACCATAACGCGGTCTCCCATCACCACATCGTGATACACAGTTACATTGGCGTAGATCACACAGTCAACACCCAGACTGACGCCGCTGCCGATGTAAGTTCCTGCGCCGATATGCGAACCTGCTCCTATGCGGGCACCGGCTTCGATGACCACATGCGGTCCCACACACACATCGGCACCGATAACAGCATCAGCACTCACAACTGCAGAAGGATGGATGCCTGTTTGCAGGGCAGTTCGCGGGCGTTGTTGATCGATGGCGGCGGCAAACAGTTGCGAGGCCTTTGCATAGGTAACATAGGGTGACCTTGATAGCAGACAGGGAAGCTGTGTTGCGCCAGCCATCTCTGGATGAACAATCACAGCACTGGCCTGACAAACCGCTAACTGCTGGCTGTAGCGAGGATTACTGAGAAAACTCAATTTTCCCAGACGGGCATTTTCCAGTGTCGCCAGACCGTCTATGATCAATTGATCTGCGGGGCGGTCATGCTGCGAACCAATACCCGCACGAACAGGCACGTCCAGCTTCGCAGACAACTCTGCCAGCGTGAACGATACCTTCATCGCTGATTACCCGACACTTGAGAGCCGTTACCGGGCGCTGGGCTTCAGCGCGCCAGCTCGTTCAATTTGGCTGTGACAAGCGCTGTGATGTCGTAGCTGTTGTTAAAAAACGCCACGGCTTCTGCATTGAGTACCAGATCGTAACTGCCTTCCTGAACAACAGTTTCAATCGCCTGACCCAAAGGTTCACGCATGGTTTCTACAAACTGCTGTTGACGCTCTTGCCAGGCGGTTTGCAGACGCTCACTGATCAATTGCATCTGAACCTGTTTTTCCTGTGCTTCAGAGTTCAGCGCACGCAGTTCTGACTCGCTCATAATTGACTCATCGCGCTGCGCTCGTTCAATCAGCGTGCGCAGTTCAGTATTGAGCTGCTCAAGACGGCCTTCATCAGCAGCAAACTCGCTGCGGGTGCCAGTCTCCAACTCTCGCGCTGCGTCAGTGTTAAACAACGCCTGTTCAAGATTGATGATACCAATGACAGGAGCAGTCTGGGCAACAGCAGAATTCGCCGTTAAAAACAGAGCTGCAACCAGTATCATTATTTTTTTCATGTTAATCACCTTGGTCATATGTGTTTGAGTTTAATGCAATATTTGCTGGTTTGCGACAGCGCGGGATTATAACACCGAGTTTCATCCCCGCTGCGCGTTTTTTACCGGATCAGAATCCGGCGCCAATCGTAAAGTCAAAAGACTTGGTCTGGTCATTCGGGTTCTTGGTAAACGGTTTGGCTAGATAAAATGTCAAGGGCCCGAATGGCGACAGATAGGTCACACCCACTCCGACAGAGTAGCGCAGATCACCCGTATCAAACTGACCACAGGTATTCAATGCCGTCTGTCTGACTGAGCAATTATTAGAGAACACACTTCCCACATCAAAAAACAGGCTGGAGCGCACACGTCCACGATCTTCAACCATGGGCAGTGGGAACAACAACTCAATAGACGCCGTGGTCAGAATGTTGCCACCAAAACTATTTCGATCACCATAAATGTCGTAAGGCTGGGCGGCCAACTGCAGCTGCTGATTGCCATTAGCGTCGAGTACTGGTTGACCGTTGGCGTTAATCACCGGTACCGACAGATACCCCAGTGAGCCATCATAACCTTCAGCAAAACCACCTGCACTGACCTTGACGTTACCATTTTCGTCCTTGATCAGTCCGGCCAGATTGGTCTGATAGGTCAATGGCGGTGTACTGCGCGGCCCCAGGCTGTTCTCTTCAAAGCCGCGCACCACACCGTTGTAGGCAAGTCCACCGGCGAAATAGTTCTGGAAAAACGGCAGCTCGCCAGTATCGCCATAACCATCGCCGTAACCAAGATTGGTGCGCACGTGGAATACCCAGTCCTCACCAAACAACGGGCGGTAATACTGGGTGTTATAACTGGCGCGGTAATACTCGAGGTCACTGCCCGGCACTGTCACTTCAAACGACAGTTGCTGAAAGGAACCTGCGGTTGGCAACTGGCCGCGGTTCAGCGTGGTTCGAACCCAATTGGTCGTAAAGGTCAGGTTGTCGAATACTCTACCATTGCGATCAATAAACCCAGGATCAGGATTGCGATTGAGATACTCAATTGGCAATTCACTAACCAGACCGGTAACGGCGTCCCTGACGGGGCCATCCCACGGGTTCAGATTTGCCGGCGTAATAACGTAGCGATCAACACCGGGCGTCAGCACCGGCGTGGCTTCGATTTCCTGAACCGACAAACCACCTGAACTAAGCTCAGTATGGGAATATCCAATGTTATAACCGATCTGCTGTATCTCACTGATCGGGTAACTGAAATTCAGAGTGGCCCCATAGGAGGTGGTGGAAAAACTGGCAATGTTAAAGGGTGAATCCTGCTTCTGCGCAAACACGCTGAAACCGCGGCTCACACCATCAGGGGTGAAGTACGGATCCATGTAAGAGAAGTTGGCGCTGCTGCTGAAATAACTGCGGTTAAGGCCTACAGCCACCGTGCGTCCTGTGCCCAAAAAGTTCTCAGCCTGCAGATCTGTAGCCACAAACCAGTTACCGCCGCCACCTGAGCCTATGCTGAAAGACACGCTGCCGAAGCTTTGTTCTTCTACCTCAAACTCCACGTCCACCTGATCCGAGGTGCCGGGGACTTCTACGGTATCAACTTCGACCGTGGAGAAATAACCCAGTCGTTCCAGACGAACCTTGGATAACTCAATCTGCTGACTGGACGCGGGAGCGCTTTCCAGCTGGCGCATTTCGCGGCGTAACACGTCATCCGCTGTGGTAACGTTGCCACTGTAATTGATGCGGTTTACATAGGTACGCGCGCCGGGCTCAACGTAAAAAATAACTTCGACGGTGTTGTCTTCATCATTGATATTGGGCACACCCTCTACTTCTGCAAACGCGTAGCCAAGGTTACCCAGAATCTGCGTCATGTACTCTTCACTGGCGGTGATCAAGGCCTGTGAGAATGTCTGGCCAGGTCCTACCAGCGTGTAGGCTCGCAGCAAGGGTTCCGCATTGACCAGATCACCGACCAAATCGACTTTGCTAATCTGATACTGCTGTCCTTCGCTGACATTGATGGTGATGTAAATCTGTTCATTATCCGGCGTAATCGATACCGGGGTATTGTCGACGTTAAAACGCGCAAAACCACGGTCAAGGTACCAGGAATTCAGCCGTTCAATATCACCTTCCAGCTGCTCACGGGAGTAACGGTCACGGCGGCTCAACGGCAGATACCAGGGACGAACCCCCAGATCAAAAATATTGGTCAGTTCTTCGTTTTCGTACGTGGTGTTGCCAACAATATTGATATCACGAATACGGCTTTCTTCACCCTCATTGACCGTCATATCTATCGACACGCGGTTGCGGGGTAACTCCTCTACTTCGATGTCCACGGTTGTGCCGTATCGTCCGCGGCCCGAATACACCTCCTGTATGCCCTGTCGAATCGCTTCAAGTGTAGAGCGGGTAAAAATACCGCCTTCCACAATTTCAGCCTGCTCCATGTTGCGCAGAATATCTTCTGACTTCAGGACCCGGTTACCCTCGATATTGATCTCACTGACCGAGGGCCGCTCAAGCACTGTAATCAGCAAAACATCGCCGTCGCGGGCAACTTCAACTTCTTCAAAGTACTGCGATTCTGTGATGGCGCGAATGATGGCGGCAGCCGTGCCTGCTTCCATCTGATCGCCTACGCCCACCGGCAGCAGACTGAACATTACACCGGGAGAAATCCGCTGCAGACCGTCAATGCGGATGTCGGATATTCTGAAATTCTGTGCTTGCGCCTGCGCTGTAGCAGCAATGCCAAGGGTCAGGAGAGCACTGAGACACGACTTTCTTATCATGGAGTTCTTACAAATCCGGACGTTTTTATGAATTTTTTGTCACGCGGCTCAGTGGAATCATCAGGTTAGTAATGATCACAATAACCGACTGACGTCGTTATAAATCGCCAGCATCATGATGCCGCCGATAATCAGCAATCCAAGTTGCAGGCCCATGGCCTGAATACGCTCGGGTACCGGGCGGCGTATGATAGCCTCAATGGTGTAATACAACAAATGCCCCCCATCCAGCACCGGAATTGGCAATAAATTCATCACACCAAGACTGATACTCAGAATTGCCAGAAACCCAAGATAAACTTCCAGCCCATAACTGGCTGTTTCACCGGCCACCTGAGCAATAGTGATCGGCCCGTTGATATTCTTGACAGAGATCAGTCCGATCACCATCTTCTGAATGGATTCCAGCACAAACACCGACTTGTCCCAGGTTTCCTGCAGCGCAGGTAACACGGCACTGATCGGGTTATAGCTGACCTCACGGCGCTGCTCTGCGGGCATACTGGCATACACATCAAAAGGCGCGACACTGGCGCCGATGACGCCTGTCAGCGATCCATCCTCAGCGCGATTGCCAGCCGGAGTTAGGGTCAGCTGTTGCCGCTGAGCACTTACCGCTCGTTCGACAACAACTTCCAGAGGCAGTTCCGGACTGGCGCGCACAATACTGACCCATTGCACCCAGCCCGATATCATTTGACCATCGGCGCTGATGATCCTGTCGCCACTCATCAGACCAGCTTGCTCTGCGGCGCCCCCTGCCACAATCGTGTCCAGCACAGGCGGAATATCAAATTGCACAATACCCAGAGAACCCAGAGGATCAGGCGCAGCGCTGGAGGACTGCCAGCTGTTCAAAGGAATGGCGTATTCGCGGGGATCGAGTTGTCCGGCAGGGATGGCTGTAATCTGCAGTTGACCGGTTTCCCCCAAGCGATCGAGCATTGCCATGGTGACATGCTGCCAGAGCGTGGTGTCATTACCGTCAACAGAAACAATTTCATCACCTGCGCGCAACCCCACCTGCCAAGCGGGTGATTCCGGCAGAATACTGCCAATCACTGGTGCCACACCACGCAGCCCGTAGGTGATGTTGATCAGCCAGAACACCAGAATTGCCAATAGAAAATTAGCCAGCGGCCCGGCCGCTACAATCGCAAAGCGCTGCCACAACGGCTTGAAGTTAAATGCCATATGACGTTCATCATCGTGGATGTTACTGCCAGCGTCGGTACGGGTATCGTCCTGACCCAGCATTTTGACGTAACCCCCGAGAGGAATGGGTGCGATGACGTATTCACAACCGTCTTTGCCAACCCAGGTCTTAACTGCTTTGCCAAATCCTATGGAAAAGCGCAGCACTTTCACGCCACAGCGACGTGCGACCCAGAAGTGACCAAATTCATGAATCGTAACGAGGATGCCCAGGGTGACGATCAGGGCCAAGATATTTACAACCAAGGTCTGCAACATAAATCCTGTCCAGTACTACTGCGGAAAATGCCCCCGGCGACAACCGGTTGCCCTCTTACCAGAAACCACCACCGTTGCTTTGGAGCAGAAAATCCAGTGCCTAAGCTGTTTTTAAGCGACTACGCGCAGCCACCAGCTCTCTGGCGATTGCCCGGGATTGCCCGTCAACTGCCTGAATCATAGCGATAGACAACGGCTGGCGACAAGTTATTTGCGCTAGGGTGCCTGAAATCACCCCCGTAATCTCGGTAAAGCGGATCTGTCCGTCAAGAAACGCCGCAACTGCGATTTCGTTGGCAGCATTCAGAATACAAGGCGAGTAGCCGCCCTGGCTTGCAGCCTCGATGCCCAAGGCCAACGCCGGGAAACGCTCCATATCCGGCGCCATAAACTGCAGGTCCGGACTTTTCACCAGATCCAGAAAACTGGCGCCGGAATCCATGCGCTCAGGCCAGGCTAATGCATGAGCGATCGGCACTCGCATGTCAGGGCTACCCAGTTGGGCGAGCACTGAACCATCCCGGTATTCAACCATGGAATGCACAATACTCTGCGGATGTATCAATACATCCACCTGTGATGGCGGCAAATCAAACAGGACACAGGCCTCAATAAACTCCAGACCTTTGTTCATCATCGTTGCCGAATCTACAGAAATTTTGCGACCCATTGTCCAATTCGGATGCTTACAAGCCTGAGCTGGAGTGACCCATTCGAGCTCAGACAGCGGGGTCTTTAAAAACGGGCCGCCCGACGCGGTTAACACCACGCGCCGGACACCCTGCTCTGCCAGGTGGCCACGCCGCTGCTGGGCTGACAAGGGCAAACACTGAAAAATAGCGTTGTGTTCACTGTCAATAGGCAATACAACAGCGCCACTGTCATCCGCTGCTTTCATAAACATAGCACCGGCGGTGACCAGCGCCTCTTTGTTGGCCAGTAACACTTTTTTGCCACTGGAGACCGCAGCAAGTGCCGGCGGCAATCCGGCCGCGCCAACAATTGCTGCCATCACTGTGTCAACATCGGGTGACGATGCGATATCGCATAAGGCCTGAGTACCGTAACGCACCTCGGTATCGCTGCCCGCCTGTTTTAACTGCTGGCGCAACAGATCAGCATGCTGCTCTGCGAGTATCACCGCCACACGCGGCTTGAAGCGCAAACACTGCTCAAACAGCAGCTCTGCATTACTGCCTGCACTGAGGGCGTAAATGGACAGTTGCGGGTATCGGGAAATCACATCCAGCGTGCTGGTGCCAACAGACCCGGTGGAACCCAATACCGAAATGCACTGCGCCTGGACATGGGATGTTTCAGTCATCGTCAAAGTACCGCCAGACCCTGGCTGAGCACCAACAAGGCCAGAACATAAATAGGTGTGGCTGCCATCAGACTGTCGATGCGATCAAGAAAACCGCCATGACCGGGCAGCAGTCGCCCGCTGTCCTTCACACCTCGATGGCGCTTCAGCATGCTTTCAAACAAGTCACCAACCACTGAAAACACCGCCATCAACATGGCGGCGGCCAATAACAGAATCCATAAATCCACCGACAACGGTTGATATCGGGTGTGTACCCACCACAGAATCAGTGTGGCCAAGGCAGCGCAGCTCGCCATGCCACCCCAGAACCCGGCCCATGACTTCTTAGGACTCAGTGCCAAAGCCAGTTTCTTATTACCCCAGGCCCGACCACTGAAATAGGCACCAATATCTACGATACTGACCAGCCCGATCAGGATAAACACCAGCATGCCTGTCGGATCGAGCACCTTCAGATAAAACAGGCCTAGCCAAGTCGGCAGCAGGCAGGCAATGCCCATTGCTCCCAATTTCCAAGTCGCCTCCCAGTATTGCTGACCAGCCGGATACACGCTGATCGCCAGAAACACCAAAAACCAGAATATGATCGCCAGCGCACTGACAACCGCTACGCCAATCGTTGACGGTACCGCACCGGGAAATACCAGCAGAATCAGCACAGGCACAGCAATAGTGGTGACAAAGAGTATCCACAGCGCTTTGTCTCTGGAGCGGTGGAGACCCATCAACTCAGCCCACTCCATCAGTGCTGGCAACATGATAAGACTGAGAAAACCCGCATACCAGGTTGGAGAGAGCCAAGCTGTACCAGCGTATAACACCAGTAACATGATCAGAGCTGTCACTACACGCTGGCGCAGCAACTCAGGCACCCTGTCCGGATAACACGCGAGGTGAAGTCGCTGTGGATGACACCGTCAATTCGTCACTTTCAGAGTGCCCGCCATAACG
>CAMBPO010000020.1 GCA_945869725.1 Klebsiella pneumoniae | reverse complement strand
GATATGCAGCGGCTGACAGAACTGGCTCACAACAAAGGCATCCTGGTGATCTGGGATCTTGCGCACAGTGCCGGGGTACTGCCCTTGCAACTGGATCAGTGTCAGGTGGATTTTGCAGTGGGCTGTACCTATAAGTATCTGAATGCAGGCCCCGGTGCGCCCGCATTTTTATATGTTGCCATTCGCCACTTGCCCACGGTCACACAAGCTTTGAGCGGCTGGATGGGACACGTGTCACCATTCCGGTTTTCAGCTGACTATGAAGGTGCAAAGGGTATCGAAAAATTTTTGACGGGTACTCCGCCGGTCATTTCCATGAGTGCGCTGGATGCGGCGCTGGATGTGTTTAGTGACGTGGATATGCAGCAGGTCCGTAACAAATCCAGGCAACTGACAGAACTGTTTGTCACCCTTGCCAAACAAACACCGGCTCTCGCACCCTTGTCACTGGCATCACCTGCTGACGCAGATCAGCGTGGTGCACAACTCGCTTGGCGCCACCCACACGCGTACGCAATTTGTCAGGCCTTGATTGCCGATGGCGTGATCGGCGATTTCAGAGCGCCGGACATCCTGCGGTTTGGTTTCAGCCCGCTAATACTGCGCTACGAGGACATCTGGGACAGTGTGCAACGGCTGGCCAACATCCTGGAAACCGGACGCTGGCAGCGGGCAGAATTCAGCCAAACGTCCAAGGTTACCTGAGCCATACATCGCAGCGGCGTTAGCCATAGCCAGTGACGTACCAGATGCACCACTTTACTTCAGGACATCAGGCAGCTTTTGATCAATGGCCGGGGTTTCTGAACAGGTAAATATTTTTGTTAGTGACTTGCCGCCTACTCATCAGCCATCTATGCTCGTGGGTTTGATATCTGTCTGGAATGAACCAACGCCAGTGATTAAATTCTCGATAAAAGACATTATCTACATGGCGGGTCCTGCGACCTTCAAGCGGGGGGAGGCTTATTTTCAGCAGAACCGCGTAAAACTTGTTAATGCTGATCCGGCTAGTGACAGGGTTAATGCCGAGGTACAGGGCAGCGAACGCAGTCCCTATCAGGTAGTAATTTATGCTGCCAATAACATGCTGTCTGCTGATTGCAGCTGCCCGGTGGGCTTCGACTGTAAACATGGCGTGGCGACCGCACTAAAGTGGCAGTCCTTCCTAGAGCATGAACGGCGCAAACCCAGACCGCAAGCCATGCAGGACGACCGTTCCGCACGACTGAAGCTTTGGCTGTCACGCATTCCCGCCAACCAGCTGCGCCTAAATACCTTGGCCACCGGCACCCATTATCTGTTGTATACACTGGACACGGATGTCTCTGAACTGGCAGCCGCAGATCCACAGGCGCACGACGTCAGAGTGACGCTGCAGAAAGCCTATCTGAAGGCGAATGGCGAGTGGAGTCAGTTTCAGAATTTTGTGCCTGACTTTTACAGCCTGAGCTGGAATGCTCCTGCCTTTCTCAAGGATCAGGACAAAGCCATTCTAAATCTGCTGCGCGGACTGCAGCATCAAAAGAGTTTTTGCTTAAGCGGTGAGCCCGGCGCGCTTGCGCTGCGACACATGCTGGCGACACAGCGTTTGCGATCGGCGAGCACCGGGAAGCGGGTGTCCTTGGGGCCAACCCTGACGATGCAGTGGCAATGGCAAGAACATGCTTCACAGTGGCAACTGGGTGCCGTGTTGCCCGGTATCAGCCACTGGCAACTTATCAGCGTTGATCCGCCCTGCTATCTGGATGAAGCTGCCAGCGTGCTTGGCGAGATTGATAATCCGCTGAGCGGCGCGCAAATTGCGTACCTGTCTGTCATGCCGCAGGTCGCTGCGTCTGACATGAAACAAACTGCGATTGTGCTGCGTCAACAGCTTAGCCGCGATCAACTTCCACTGCCTGTGGAGCCAGACCTTGTGTTTTGCGACACCCCATCACCGCGTTTATTGATGGTGAGTGCAAGCACCGAGGATGGTTTGTGTCTGCCGGCGCTGCGTCTGCATTTTGACTACGCGGGTTTACCGGTGTTTTTGAGAGATGCCGCCAATGCTCAGGGCGTGATGCTTGAGGAGTATCAGGGGCGACATTTTCAGATTCAGCGCAATTTGCGCCTTGAAGAGCAGTTCTGCGGCACTTTGCACAGCCTGCAGCTGGTGATGCGCCACGAACTCGGAAAATGGCAGGATGTGTGGGTTCCGGCACATAACGCGAATCAGCATCTGTTACTGATCTGGCAGCAGATTCTGGATGTCCACCTGCCAGCACTGCAGCAACAAGGCTGGATGTTAACCATTGATGCTGACTACCAGCTGCCCGTGGGTGAAGCGGTGTTTAAGGTCAATGTCAGCGACCACGCCGATGACCAAAGCGACAACAAATCCGGGCTTTGGTTTGACTTTGCGCTCTCTCTGCAAGCGGGCAACAACAACCTGCCTACCCTTGAGACCGTGGAAGCCTGGCTGGAGGCTGATACCCCGGATGAGCTGCTGATGGCCATCGACGGGCAATGGCTGCGTGTTGATACACGACCCCTACAGACATTGCGCGGACTGATTCTGGAACTGTTCAACCGTAAAAAATTGGATAAACCTGTCAGATTGCCCGCGTATCAGGCGGCATTGCTGCAGGATCTGCCAACGCTGGATAATCGCAAAGCGCCACTGACCCGTGCGCTGCTGACACAACTTAAAGACTTCAACGGTTTGATCAGCATTGATCCGCCAACCGGTTTGCTGGCGCAGTTGCGGCCGTATCAACAACAAGGCCTGAACTGGCTGGCATTTCTTCAGCAGTTCGGTTTTGGTGGCATTCTTGCTGATGATATGGGGCTTGGTAAAACCCTGCAGACGCTTGCGCTTTTGCTGCATCTGAAAAACAGCGGCCAACTGAAAAAACCTGTGCTGGTTGTGTGCCCGACCAGTCTGACCAGCAATTGGTTACACGAGGCCCGGCGCTTTACGCCACAACTGCGCACATGCCTGATTCAGGGATCAAAACGCAAGCAAGCGTTTGTGCAGATAGACAACAGCGATCTGGTTATTACTACCTACCCACTGCTGCCCAGAGATGTACGCCATTATGCCGAATACAGTTTCAGCATGCTGATTCTGGATGAAGCACAATTGATTAAAAATCCGAATACCCGTATTGCCAGTGATGTGCGGACTATAAAGTGTGACACCCGTCTCTGTTTGAGCGGAACCCCGCTGGAGAACCATTTGGGCGAACTGTGGGCATTAATGGATTTTGCATTGCCAGGCCTGTTAGGTGGCCAGAAAACGTTTAACAAACAGTATCGTTCGGCGATAGAAGAACAACACGATCAGGATCGGCAACACGAGTTGGCCCGGCGAATCGCGCCCTTTATGCTGCGGCGCACCAAAGCTGACGTGGCACAGGATCTGCCACCAAAAACAGAAATTGTTCAGTATGTTGAGCTTGAGGGAAAACAGCGCACGCTTTACGAAAGCATCCGCATCAGCATGGAAAAACGCATACGCGATCTGATCGCCCAAAAAGGTATGGCACGCAGCCACATCGAGTTTCTGGATGCGCTGCTGAAACTGCGACAGGCGTGTATTGACCCCCGTCTGGTAAAGCTGGACAAAGCGGCGGATATTATTGAAAGCGCCAAACTCAACTGGTTGTCGGAGAACATTCCTGTGTTGTTGGATGAAGGACGGCATATCCTGCTGTTTTCTCAATTCACGCAAGTGCTGGGCTTGATTGAGCTGCTACTGAACAGTAAACAGATTGCCTATGCAAAGCTGACCGGGCAAACCCGTCATCGCCAGACGGTGATTGATCAGTTTCAGAGCGGCGAGGTCAGCGTTTTCCTGGTTAGCTTAAAAGCCGGGGGCAGCGGTTTAAATCTGACTGCCGCCGATGTTGTTATCCATGTTGACCCATGGTGGAATCCAGCCGTCGAAAATCAGGCAACAGACCGTGCTTATCGGATTGGTCAGGATAAACCGGTGTTTGTCTATAAATTGGTTGCCGCCAATACCATCGAAGAACGGATTCAGCAGTTACAAAAACAGAAACAGGCCTTGGCTGACTCGCTGTTCAGTGACGCCGGCGCCGTTGGGCTGCCCGTGGAAAAAGAGGCGTTAATGGCATTGCTAGCGTCTTAGACACTTGTGGCCGACGCCGAGCAAATTAAACTGAATTGATTGACGGCGAACAATAAACCCGCATTCTGCGCTTGACGTGACCGGGGTCAGAGGGCGCACACTCAATTGACCTTTTACTCGTCAAGGTGAATGCCGGTGTTGCAATTTACTATTCCATCCATGAGCTGTGGACATTGTGTCAAAAGCATAACCCAGGCGATTACGCTGCTGGATGCCAATGCCACCGTATCCGCTGATCCCACCAGCAAGAAAGTCAGCGTGACCACCAGCGCTGCTGAAGCGGCTATCATCGCTGCACTGACTGAGGCCGGCTACCCACCCGCTTCCTGACAGGACACTGTGGATAACATGCCACGATTGCAGATTCCGGTTACCGAGATGAGTTGCGCTTCCTGCGTCCTGCGGGTTGAGCAGGCGCTGCTGAGAATTCCCGGTGTCACTGGCGCTGCCGTTAACTTGTCGCAGGAAAAAGCCGATCTTGAACTTGATGCGAGCGTGCAGGCAGCAACTCTTGTCCAGGCCTTGGACAAAGCGGGTTACCCGGCACGGTTAGAAAAAGTCGAGCTTTCTGTATCCGGCATGAGTTGCGCCTCTTGTGTCGCCCGCATTGAAAAAGCCTTGCTGTCGATACCCGGTATGATCCGGGCTCAGGTCAATCTGGCCAGCGAACATGTCCTTACCGACTTCATTTCAGGCACTGTAAGCACGGCTGAGTTGATACAAACTATTCGCGCATCCGGTTATGACGCCGTTGTGCTCACGGATAATCTTGAAGAAGAACATAGCCGAAAAACCCGCGAACAAACCGCGTTGCAACGCTTGTTGGTTTTTGCTGCAGCATTGACTCTCCCGGTTTTTGTCATCGAGATGGGCGCGCACCTGATCCCGGACTTTCACCACTGGATCATGGCAAACATCGGGCAGTCACTCAGCTGGAAGATTCAGTTTTTGCTGTGCACTGCAGTCCTGTTTGGGCCGGGACGCGCTTTTCTCAGCAAAGGTTTGCCCGCGATCTGGCGGCGCGCACCGGATATGAATTCGCTGGTTGCCACGGGAGCGCTGTCAGCATGGGGCTATTCGGTGATTGCCACGTTTGCGGGAAGTTGGCTGCCGGCCGGTACTGAATATGTGTATTACGAAGCGGCTGCGGTGATTGTCACACTGATACTGCTGGGGCGTTTTCTGGAAGCACGTGCCAAAGGCCATACCGGCGATGCCATACAGAAACTGCTGGGGCTGCAAGCCAAGACAGCGCGGCTGGAACGTGACGGTGACATTGTTGAGGTCAACATCGACACCTTGCAGATTGGAGATGTCCTGCACGTCAGACCGGGAGAGCGTATTGCGGTTGATGGCCAGGTCATTTCCGGCAGCAGCTTTGTTGATGAGTCAATGCTGACCGGCGAAGCCTTACCTGTTGAACGAAAAACCGATGACATAGTGGTCGGTGGCACGCTGAACAAGCACGGGGCACTGCGTATTCGTGTCAGCAAAATAGGTAAAGACACAGTCCTCGCCCGCATCATCCAGATGGTGGAGCAGGCTCAAAGTGCAAAGCTGCCGATTCAGGCGCTGGTTGACAGAGTAACGTCGGTATTTGTACCCGTCGTGATGACCGTGGCAATAGTCACCGTGCTGGTATGGCTGGTGTTCGGGCCGCAACCAGCGCTGAGTTTTGCCTTAGTGAATGGTGTCGCTGTGCTGATCATTGCGTGCCCCTGCGCCATGGGACTGGCAACGCCCACATCAATCATGGTCGGCACCGGCCGGGCAGCTGAGCTGGGTGTGCTGTTCCGCAAAGGACAGGCGCTGCAAACGCTGCGTGATGCTCGAGTGGTTGCGCTGGATAAAACCGGTACGCTGACCAATGGCAAACCTGAACTCACCGACTTTGTAGTACAAAACGGTTTTGATGCAGATGACACGCTGTCCTTGCTGGCCTCCATTGAGCACTCTTCCGAACATCCAATTGCCGAAGCCATTGTTCGTGCGGCACAAAAGCGCCAATTGCCTTTATACCCGGTAAACAAATTTGTTGCAGTTGCCGGCATGGGCGTCAGAGCCAGCGTGCGCGGTCACGATATTTTTATAGGCGCCGACCGTTTTTTGCTGCAACAGGGCATCATGCTGGACAGCGTTCATTCCGTAAGTTCCGCCCTCGCAGAGGCAGGCAAAACCCCGCTGTACGCCATGATCGACGGACAATTGGCAGCTGTAATTGCGGTGGCTGATACCATTAAAGACGGTACCCCGGCGGCCATCCGCGCATTTCATGCGCTGGGTCTAAAGGTCGCGATGATTACCGGAGATAATCGCAACACAGCAAATGCCATCGCTGCGCAGCTCGGCATTGACGAGGTTATGGCGGAAGTACTGCCTCAAGGCAAGGTTGAGGCCGTGCGCGCTCTTCGAGAACGTTTTGGCAACATCGCCTTTGTCGGCGATGGCATCAATGATGCACCCGCGCTGGCCGAAGCCGACACCGGCATTGCGGTAGGAACCGGAACGGACATCGCCATCGAGTCTGCTGATGTTGTGTTGATGGGCGGTGATCTGAAGGGTGTTGTAAACGCCCTGGCCATCAGCAAAGCCACTATTCGCAATATCCGCCAAAATTTATTCTGGGCGTTTGCCTATAACGCTGCACTGATTCCAGTGGCAGCCGGCGTTTTGTATCCTCTGAATGCCACCTTGTTATCGCCTATGCTGGCAGCAGGCGCGATGGCCATGTCGAGCATTTTTGTTGTGGGCAATGCGTTGCGACTGAGGACTTTTAAGGCCCCGTCTGTCTGAAGGTGATATTGATGCGCACCGATCCGGTCAAGGCATGTGCGTCTGCTTTAACCGGTGCGACACCATGAAACCGCAAACGATCCGCGCCGCCCCACACCACCGCGTCACCGTGCTTTAACACAAAGCGTTGTGCTTTGCCGGTACGCTGCAATCCACCCCAGATAAACACGGCCGGAATACCCAGAGAGAACGACACTATCGGTGCTGTCAGATTATTTTCATCACGGTCCTGATGCAAACCCATCCTCGCACCGGTGGTGTAGCGGTTGATCAGGCACACATCGGGCTGAAAGTTCTCATATCCCGCCTGCGTTGCCGCCTGCTGCGCGCGCTCAAGCAGTAACGCTGGCATAGGCGGCCACGGTTTTCCAGTCAGCGGATCCGCTGCCTGATAGCGATAACCGGCGCGATCAGAAACCCAGCCCAGGCTGCCGCAATTGCTCATCGCGACAGACATTTGTTGACCACCGGGCGTCGTCAGATGCCTGAAAGGTGCACGCGCTGTCACGTCAGCAACAGCGCCAAGAACCGCAACGGCATCCGCCAGAAGAAACCCTCCCAGGAAACGTGAGCCGGGTCCGATTGGCACGGTAAGGTTTTGCTGAGCATGGTCACTTGCAAAGAGGTCTGTTGTCATAGCGCAGAAGAATAGCGGATCAAGGCGCAGCTGCGTACAACAATTGCGGGGGCAATCGACGGCTCACCTTGATCCACCGCCAATCATCACAGTACTATCAAGCGCGCTAGATACACCCGATCGCTGGATGCTAGCGGGCTGATGTCGATTGATACCGCCGGAGCAACTTTGTTGCTGGAGCTACGGGGAGCCGACACGCTTGCCGCCCTGGTTGAGAGTGCAACAGGCCTGTCTGACGAGCGCAAAGCCCTCGTAGCACAAATTGGCTGCCTTGAGGGTTTTAAAGTCGGCGGCAGCCTCTGCGCTGGGCATCGCGGCTGACCGGCTGGCAACGGAACTTATCGCCTGGGCCGCTGAGAACCACACAGACTGAACAGCGCATGTCATAAAACTGAGTGATTAGTCTGGCACGCTGCACGTTGTAAACGCGGATGAGGGAGCCATTTATGAGCAACAACGACTTAATCTCCAAAGGGCTTGTTGCAACGGGCATCAACGGCTTTGGCCGTATCGGACGGCTGGCATTACGAGTGATCTACAATCAACCGGTATCGCAGCGTAAATTGCAGATTGTGCAAATCAATGATCCGGGTGGTGACGCTGCCACGCTGGCGCACCTGTTGAACTTCGACTCCGTGCACGGCCGCTGGCATCTGCAAGCACATGCCGAACAGAATTATCTGGTGATCGGTGACGACCGCATACGAGTCACCGGTGAGCGAACCATCACCGACAACAATTGGTCAGCCTGTGACCTTGTGATTGAGGCGTCCGGAAAAATGAAGACCAAGGCCGTGCTTCAGGCGTATCTCGACCAAGGCGTGAAGCGAGTTGTGGTCACACAACCTGTCAAAGAAACCGGTGTGCTCAACGTGGTCATGGGTGTGAATGACAATTTGTATGACCCGGCACTTCATACCATAGTGACAGCTGCTTCGTGCACGACCAATTGCCTGGCACCTGTTGTCAAAGTCATCCACGAATCTCTGGGCATCAAACATGGTTCAATGACCACGATTCACTCGGTTACCAATACACAAACCATACTCGACGCACCCCACAAGGATCTGCGGCGCTCACGCGCCTGCGGTTCAAGCCTGATACCGACCACCACCGGATCCGCCACTGCGATTACGCATATATTCCCGGAGCTCAGCGGGAAGTTAAACGGCCATGCCGTGCGAGTACCGCTGGCGAATGCGTCACTGACGGATTGTGTGTTTGAGGTACTGACCAACACAAGCGCTCAGGCAGTTAATCAGTTATTGCAGGCGGCGGCACAAGGCCCGCTCAAAGGCATACTCGGCTATGAAGAACGGCCACTGGTCTCCATTGATTATAAAACTGACCCGCGTTCATGCATTATCGATGCACTGTCGACCATGGTCGTTAATCAGACGCAGGTGAAAATTTATGCCTGGTACGATAATGAGTGGGGATATGCAAACCGCACCGTTGAGCTGACTGACAAAGTCGCAGGGTTTGTATAACGGTCCCGCAATGAATCAACAATACGCGATCATCACCGGCAATTATTGGGCCTTCACTTTGACCGATGGCGCACTGCGCATGATGGTGGTGTTGCACTTTAATCAGCTGGGTTACAGCCCCTTGCAGATCGCCCTGCTGTTTGTGTTTTACGAGTTGTTTGGCGTGATCACCAATCTGACCGGTGGCTGGCTGGGCGCCCGTATCGGGCTCAACCGTACCATGAATGCTGGATTGATTCTGCAGGTCATCGCCTTGTCCATGCTGCTGGTGCCGGCCACGATGCTCAGCGTTGGCTGGGTGATGGCCGCACAGGCACTGTCCGGTATCGCCAAAGACCTGAACAAAATGAGCGCAAAAAGCGCAATCAAACTGTTAGTGCCGCCCAACGCCCACGGCATGCTGTACCGATGGGTTGCCTTACTGACAGGTTCTAAAAACGCCTTAAAAGGTGCCGGGTTTTTTCTTGGTGGCGCGCTATTGACGGTACTGGGTTTTCAAGGTGCGGCTGCCAGTATGGCCATCAGCTTGTTGCTGGTCTGGCTGCTGAGCCTGATGCTGTTAAAAACAGATCTGGGCAAAAGCAAAAGCAAACCCAAGTTTTCTGAGTTGTTTTCCAAAAGCGCTGCCATTAACCGTTTGTCACTGGCGCGCATGCTGCTGTTTGGCGCGCGGGATGTCTGGTTTGTGGTGGCACTGCCGGTATTTTTATCCCAGACGCTGGGTTGGGACTCATGGCAAACCGGCGGATTCCTGGCAGGCTGGATTATGGCTTACGGGGCTGTGCAGGCGATGGCACCCAGGCTGCAGAGCTTTGGAAGCGGTAGCGGTAGCGGTAGCGGTAGCGGTAGCGGTAGCGGTAGCGGTAGCGGTAGCGGTAACGGTAACGGTAACGGCAGCGGGCAGCACACCCCGGATGGGCGCTCTGCCATGCGCTGGGCTGTGCTGCTGACGCTTATCCCTGCCACCATTGCTGTGCTTTTAGGGACTACATTGCCGGCTGGGCCTGTGCTGATTGGCGGGCTGATGATATTCGGGGTGGTGTTCGCCATGAACTCCGCCTTGCACAGTTTCCTGATCGTCAGTTATGCACGTGACGATGGTGTCTCGCTGGATGTTGGCTTCTATTACATGGCTAACGCCATGGGTCGATTGATCGGCACATTGTTATCGGGGTGGTTATTTCAGAGCGCCGGGCTCGCCGCCTGCTTATGGGTATCGGCTCTTTTTCTGCTGCTTACCAGTGTGGTGTCCATCGGATTGCCTCGACATCAGCAGTCAGGCTGAGGTTCAACGCGGCCGCTGACAGCGGCCGTCAGGGGCGAAGCTCAAACACATTAAACCCGTGCGCAGACGCCAACAGCCTTGATTCTTTAAAGTACGACTCAGCCAGTTTCTGCAGCGGGATAAACTGGTTCACGACAAAAATGGCCCGTGTGCTGCGGCGGCTCAAACGCGATGCACTCTTCAGAAATTTCTCCGTCATCGTATCACTGACCTGGAATCCCTGATGGAAGGGTGGATTACACAAAATCAGATCAAAACGCTGGCGAATCTGGCCGCCACAATCATCCACAACACATTGCACATTCATACCGGCGTTATTGAAGTTACGGTTGGCAGCGTCTACAGCAGCCACATTGTTGTCTGTTGCAACACGCACGTCGATGGGAATGGATTGTGTGGCGAGCATCAGATAACCCCAACCACATCCGAGATCCAGCACACTTTCCACGCCCTTCATGTATTGAATGACGGGTGGTAAACAACTCACCAGCAACTGGCTGCCTTTATCAATTTTCTCCCAACCAAACACGCCGGGTTTTGAATAAAAATTCAGTAATGGGTGGCTGATCAGCCGCAAGTCCGTATAACCGGCTGTCGGCAGACGCTTGCTGTCAAGAATCGCATCTGATGGCCTGCTGAACTGTGCAAGATACGCGTTGCCAAACTTGCGGGCGGTGACATCAGACTGATAGAGCTCTGCAGCCTGTTTGGTGATTGACTTGATGCCATCGGTTTTTTCACCTGTCACATAGAGTTTGCCGTCAGCGGTCAAATGCCTGAGTGCTTCATTGATGACATGATGAGTCAGCATTTTTTCTTTGGAGATGCGATAAACAATCTGCTCGTATAAGCCCAGCCCAGTGAAATCGAAATCGCTGAGAAATGTATTGATACGCAGTTTTGCCATCTGCTCCCGCGTGTCATAGCGGTTGCTGATCACATCAATTGACGTGGATCCGTTCAGCTTCAGGAGTCCGTCTATTGCCGGGTTTTCATCCATTACCCACAGGGTGCGAGCGGATGCGGATGCTACTGTTGCTGTGCCGCATAAAATCTCCAGCACCAGCGCCTGACAATGGTCTTTCATGTTATCCCCTGCACAATCGTATAATTTTTGCGGTACTGTTTATGTTCTGGCCAGCACGCGGTCAGAGCAGCACACTGTTAATCTCGGCTGCAGTGAGCACCCTGTACTGTCCTGGCTCCAGCGAATTATCCAGTGTAATGTCGCCGACACTGACCCGGTGCAACGCCTGCACATGCAGTCCACAGGCAGCAAACATTCGTTTGACCTGGTGATAACGCCCCTCAGAGATGACAACACTGACTTTGTTGTCCGCAATGGATTCCAGAATGGCCGGTTTTGTAAGTTTCTCTTCTCCTTTGAGAAAAAATCCTTGCTTGAATTTCTTTATGGTGTCATCGGTAATCGGGTAGTCCAGATCGGCATGGTACATTTTTGGACATTCGCGGCGCGGACTGATAATGCGGTGAACCCACTGGCCGTTGTTACTGAGCAACACCAGCCCGGTTGTATCCTTGTCCAACCTGCCGGCGATGGCTAAATCCTCTGCGGCCTCTTCGATCAGGTCCAGCACAGTCGGATTGTCGCTGTCAGAGTTTGCACAAACATAAGCGGCTGGTTTATTCAGCATGAAGTATTGCGCGACCGGAAGGCAGACCTGTTCACCATCGAGCAAAACACGGTCGTTCTCTGCCAGCATGTAGTCTGCACTTCTGGCAATCACCTCGCCGATCTGTACACGTTTGTCCCGGATCAGCTTTTTGACCTGCGCGCGCGAGTAAACCGTGGCATGACTGAGAAACTTGTCGAGTCGCATTTTTTGGATGTTTATCCTGTTTGTTGTACTGCTGGTACGCTTTTCCCAGTTGCAGATCACGAAACCTGGCGCGCCAACGGGAAATAGGCTGATGGGTGATTGTGGTACTTTTTTGTCATGGGGCGATCGTAACCGATTCATAACCCAAGTGCATCCGCGAAAAAGTTTCGCTGGCGCTGTCGTTGGCAATGCGGCAGGCCGGAATTGTCGTCTTGTATGGTATCGCGTGGCTCATACATACTGTCGGGAGTTCGATGATCAGGCGTGTAAGGTCCAAACAGGTTCCTAAATTAATGAACAGATCAGCAATCCCGTGTCAGCGCAGCATCCCGCAACCCCGTCGATCATCCGGCGCTTTGTTTGTCATGCTGCTCAGTGCCGTGTTGTTATCGGCATTTACAGCGATGGCAAGCCGCGCGCAGGCTCAATCCGATCTGCTGCCCGGATTGGATACCGCAGTGCTGCAACAGCGCTCACGCGATATGCCGCGTCTGCATAGCCTGCTGATCAGTCATCAGGGCAGCCGCATTTATGAACAGTACTTTGCGGGTCGAGATGCCGGTCAGCCGGCCAATCTTAAGTCTGCATCCAAAAGTATCATTTCCGCCCTGGTAGGTCTGGCCTTGCAGAACGGACACATCAAAGACATTAACCAACCCATCGTGGATTTTTTCCCCGAATACATCGGCACTGAAGTCGAAGACACGGTCAGAGGCATTACCATCAGAAATCTGCTCACTATGCAGGGCGGTTTAGCCAGCACGTCCGGCAGCAATTACGGGTCATGGGTTGCCAGCCGCAATTGGGTTGATGCGGCACTAAAAAGCCCGATGGTTGCCGACCCCGGCACTGCCATGATTTACAGTACCGGCACAACACATTTGCTCTCTGCCATTGTTACCCGCGCAAGCGGCATGAATACCAAGGAGTTTGCCCAGCGCTACCTTGCCGACCCCATGGGGTTTCGCATGGCCTACTGGAGCCGTGACCCACAAGGGGTTTATTTTGGCGGTAATGATATGGAAATTACGCCCCGGCAGATGCTGGATATCGGGGAAATGTATCTGAATGGGGGTGTACACGACGGTAAACGCATTCTCAGCGAGCAATGGGTGCGCGACTCGCATCAGCCGCATGCTGAGTCTCCCCGCGGTGAAGGTCGCCATTACGGATACGGCTGGTGGCTGCGTGACATGGCCGATTTGCAGGTTCCGCTGGCCTGGGGTTACGGCGGCCAGTTTATTTTTGTTGTCAAAGAATATGATCTGGTGATTGTAATAACCTCTAACAGCAACCCCGGACCTGAACGAGGCGCGCACATGCGCTCGATTTATGATCTGGTGGAGTTTGATATTTTGCAGCCACTGCAAATTGCAGCAGGCAAAAACCCAGGGGCCCGTGACCTCAGTATTGCACCTTGAATTTAAAAATAGCCCTTAAAACCACAAACAATTACCACAAGAGGTCTTTATGAGCGTCAATAGTCAGGCCGCACGTTTGCAGGACAAAGTCGCCATCATAACCGGCGCGACCAGTGGTATCGGAGAAGCGACTGCGCGGGTGTTTGCAGCACACGGCGCCAAACTGGTGATTGCCGGACGCTCGCAGGAGCGCGGCGAGGCCTTAGCACAGGAGCTGAAGGCATTGTACGGCGACCGCTTTATGTTTCACGCCGTCAATGTGATCCACGACCAGCAGATGGGAGCACTGGTGGATGCCACTGTCGAGCGGTTCGGCCGCCTGGACTGTCTGTTTAATAATGCCGGCGCGGGCGAGCGCAGCTCCGTTGAATCGGTCACCGAAGAGGAATTTGACCGGGTCATGCGCTTGTTGGTTGGTAGCGCCGTGTTTGGTATGAAACATGCGGCGCGGGTCATGAAAACCTCCGGCGGTGGCAGCATTATCAATAACGCCAGTATCGCGGCGCATCGGATAAATCAGGGAGGCTATTTGTACTCCGGCGCAAAAGCTGCGCTGTCGCATCTCACGCGGCTGGCGGGTGTTGAACTGGGTCCCTGGAGCATCCGTGTCAATGCGATTTCGCCGGGAGCCATCGCGACGCCAATTTTCTGGGGCGGATCCACACGCGCGCAATCACTCAGTGATAGTGAAAACGCACAAAAAATGGCTAAATTACAGAGCAACCTTGCCAGTGCCACACCAACACCGCGTTCGGGACTGGCTGATGATATTGCCTATGCCGCGCTGTTTCTGGCCAGCGATGAAGGCAGTTATATCAACTGCCATGATCTGGTTGTGGATGGCGGACGCGTCGCCATGTTTAATGAAAAACCATAATTAAAAACACATTTGTTAGACCTCCAATAACTCAAAACCCCGGATTTTTAGTATGGCTGACTCTCCGTTACTTTGGCGCCCTTCGGCGCAGCGTATTGCCGATGCCGGCATAACCCGTTATCAACATTGGCTGACGCTGAACAAGGGACTGACCTTCTCGTGTTATGACGACTTGTGGACCTGGTCAACCACCGAGATTGAAGATTTCTGGGAGAGTATCTGGCAATTCGCCGATGTGATTGCGCATAGCCCGTATCAGCAGGTGCTGCTGGAACGGAAAATGCCCGGAGCGCGCTGGTTCGAAGGCGCAACGCTGAACTATGCTGAACACGCATTGGCGTACGGCAGCAAATCTGACAACAGCCAAACCCCGGCGTTGATCGCAGACTCGGAAGTGCGCGGCCGCACAGAAATCAGTTGGGGTGAACTGCGCCAGCAAGTAGGTTCCCTTGCGGCAACCTTGAGGGACGCGGGTTTACAGGTGGGTGACCGCGCCGTTGCCTACATGCCCAATATTCCGGAAACGGCGGCAGCCATGCTGGCGGTTACCAGCCTTGGCGGCATCTGGTCATGCGCAGCACCTGATATGGGCGCAGTGGGTGTTCTGGATCGCTTCCGCCAGATTGAACCCAAGGTCTTGTTTACCATTGATGGCTATCGTTATGGCGGCCGCGACTTCGATCGACGCGATGTCGCCCGCGAGCTGGTGCGCCAGTTGCCCAGTGTGGAATGTGTCATTTTCCTGTCCTATCTGCACGGCGATTCAGAACTGGATCTCAGCGGCATCGATCGCCAGGTTCGCGCCCTTCGTTTTGACCATGCGCTTGCCAGACCGCAAGAGCCTGCGTTTGTTGCAGTACCGTTTTCCCACCCGCTGTGGATAGTGTACTCATCGGGCACTACCGGCATGCCCAAGCCTATCGTTCATGGTCACGGCGGCGTGGTGATACAGTCGTTTAAAGCCGGCCTGTTGCACGGTGATGCCAAACCTGGTGACAAAACTTTCTGGTTTTCATCCACCAACTGGATTATGTGGAACTCGACCCTTAACGGCCTGATTAATGGTGTCACTGTATTGATGTATGACGGCAACCCCGGATATCCCGATACCAGTACCTTGTGGAAATTTGCAGAACGCGAACAAGCCAACTCCTTTGGTACCAGTCCGGCATTTATCGCCTTGTGCGCAAAGACCGGCATCAAACCCGGCGAACAATTTGATTTGTCCGCGCTACGCTCGGTCGGCTGCACAGGATCGCCGCTGCCAGAGGAAGGTTATGAGTGGGTCTACAATCACGTCAAGCAAGATGTTCGCCTCGGTTGTATTTCCGGCGGCACTGATCCCGGCGCATGTTTTCTGACTACAAGTTCCATATTGCCAATTTATTCTGGTGAGATGCAGTGCCGCGAGCTGGGTATTGCCACACACGCCTTTAATGACGACGGTCAATCTGTCATCGACGAAGTGGGTGAACTGGTGGTCACACAACCGATGCCATCCATGCCTTTGTTCTTCTGGGGCGATACGGATGGCTCGCGCTATTTCGGCAGTTACTTTGAACAATTTCCCGGTGTCTGGTGCCATGGCGACTGGGTGCGTCTGATTCCTCGACCTGAGGCCATCACCGGCATTATCTACGGGCGTTCCGATTCCACCATCAACCGACATGGCATTCGCATGGGCACCAGCGAGATTTATCGCGTGGTAGAAGAGTTTGATGAGGTTCTTGATTCACTGGTTGTTGATCTTGAATATTTGAATCGTGATTCTTTTATGGCGTTGTTTGTTGTCATCAGAGATCCGGCATTTGCGGCAGAGGCCAGCCCCAAAGGCCCGGCTGCTGACGGTTTTATCGCCGGTAAAGCGTCGCTGTTGGCAAACCCCAGGGCACAAGGAAACCCCTTGCAAACCGGTGTTCCAGAAGCGCTGCGACTGGCAATCAACGAGGCAATCCGCACAAAACTGTCCGCACGCCATGTCCCTGACGGCATTTTTGCCATCGCCGAAGTTCCGCGCACCTTGTCTGGCAAAAAACTGGAAATTCCCGTGAAAAAAATACTGCTTGACCACGATGTGAAAAAGGCTGTGAATCGCGACTCGATGTCTAACCCTGGCTCCATTGATTGGTTTATTGCGTTTGCGACTGCAAGGCAAACAACCTAGAATCCCGCGCCTTCAGGGGAGTTGTTGATGGACGCATTTTTAGTCTCAACCGGGCTGGTCGCTCTGGCAGAAATCGGTGACCGCACGCAACTACTGGCTTTCCTGCTGGCAGCCCGCTACAAAAAGCCCATACCGATTATTCTTGCGATTTTGTTGGCAACACTCGCCAATCATGGTGTTGCCGGCTGGTTTGGGACCTGGCTGACCAGTCTCATGACACCGGAGACGTTGCGTTGGTTGCTCGGCATTTCCTTTCTGGCGATGGCCGCGTGGATGTTGAAACCGGATGAACTCGATGACGCCAAAGCCACAGCGACACGTTTTGGCGTATTTGGCACAACGTTCATTACATTTTTTATCGCCGAGATAGGTGATAAAACCCAGATTGCAACCGTTGCGCTGGCAGCTCAATACCAGAGCCTGCTGTGGGTAGTGGTCGGCACCACGCTCGGCATGATGATCGCCAACGTGCCGGCGGTTTACGCGGGCGACAAACTGGCCCATAAACTCCCCGTCAGTCTGATCCACAAAGTTGCAGCGGCGATTTTTGCGATGCTGGGAATAGCCGTCCTCATGGGCATGGGTCAATCCTTGTTATGAACACGACAGCGCTGCCGATTGACGCAGTTTTACCCGACATCCAGCGCGCTCTGCGGGCGCATAACCGCGCACTGTTGGTGGCACAACCGGGTGCCGGCAAAACCACACGGGTGCCATTGTCATTGCTGGAGAATACTCCTTGTGGCCAACGCTGGTTGCTGTTGGAACCCCGTCGGGTAGCGGCCCGGCTGGCCGCTGCATTTATGGCAGAGCAACTGGGTGAAGCCGTGGGTCAGACCGTCGGGTACCGCGTACGCGGCGAGTCCCGGGTAAGCCCGGAGACACGTGTTGAAGTGCTCACGCAAGGTATCCTGACACGGTTGCTGCAGGACGATCCCGAGCTACCGGGTGTGGCTGGGCTTATTTTTGACGAATTTCATGAGCGCAGCCTTGATGCTGACACCGGACTGGCACTGGCACTGGATGTGCAGCACGGGCTTCGCCAGGACCTGAAAATTCTGGTGATGTCAGCGACACTGGATACTCGTGCCTTGTTGTCTGTGCTGGGTGAGGATACGCCGTTAATCGATTGCCCCGGGCGCAGTTGGCCAGTGAGTACTTTTTACCGCTCGATGCCCCTGCGCGAGTATCCGGAGATTCATCTGGCGGGGTTAGTGCGTGAGGCCATGGCCGCTCACCAAGGTCACATCCTGGTTTTTGTGCCGGGTCAAAGCGAAATACGCCGGTTGGAACAACTGTTGCGCTCAAGCCTCGCAGACGACGCAGATATTTGTCCTTTACACGGGCAAATGCCTCTGGCGGCTCAACAAGCGGTGCTGCGACCTGCACCGGACAGTCGTCGTCGCATTATCTTGTCAACGGCTATTGCAGAGTCCAGCGTTACCGTTCCGGGAGTGCGCATTGTCATCGATGCCGGGCGCGAGCGTGTGCCGGTGTATCAGCCTCGCACCGGTCTCAGCCGACTGGAGACAAGGCGTGTGAATCGCGCCAGCGCTGACCAGCGGCGTGGGCGAGCTGGCCGTGAAGCCGCGGGTTTTTGTTATCGCGCCTGGTCAGAAGACTCAATACTGGCGGCGCATCGCGAACCTGAAATGCTGCAGTCCGACCTGTCTCAACTGGTGTTTGAGCTGACGCGTTGGGGCGTCACTGAACCCGGTTCTCTGACATGGATTCATCCGCCTCCCGCAGCGGCTGTCCTGGCGGGGCGGCAGTTGCTGCAGATGCTGGGCCTGATCAACAGCGAGAAAAAGCTGACCGTGCTGGGCAATCAATGTGCTCGCTGGCCCACACATCCGCGACTGGCCGTGCTGCTGGAGCATGCCCGACGCCACCCGCAGCGGCTTGCCCTTGCCTGCTGGTTATCCGCGTGGCTGGAGGAACAACCCGGTGCCAGCGATATCGATCTGCAGGTGGTGATGGGGGCTGCGGATAAACATCGAAATCATCGATGGCATCAGCCCGCCAGACAATGGGCGCAGCGCCTTGACTGCTCACTGGAGATTCACTCACCAACCCTCAGCGACGATCTGGCGCACCTGCTGCTGGTTGCTTACCCGGACCGGCTGGCGGTGGCTCAGGGTGGCGGGCAATTCAAACTGATCAGCGGCGGCCAGCTCAGTGTGCCGGATGACAGCTCGCTGGCATCAGCAGAATTTATCATTGCTGTTGAACTGGACGCTCACGCGACTAACGGGCGGATCTTTTCCGGGGCAGCCGTGCGGCGTGACACGCTTGAACAACATTTTCCGCAGACGCGTCAATGGCAGGCACACGCGTATTGGGATGATCGGCTTGAGCGTCTGGTCGCAGAACAAACGCGCCTGCTGACACTGGGCGATTATGAACTGGTATTGGAACGCAAGTCGCAGAATAACGGCACGGCGGGTTTGCCCGCAGCGCTGGTGAATAGGGCGTTGATTGGCGCACTAAAAGCCCGCGGTGGTTTGCCCTGGTCTGACGACGATCAGCAACTGCTGGGGCGGCTGCGATTGCTGCATAAGGCCGCAGGCCCCACTGCCTGCGGTCTGGCATGGCCGGATGTTTCAGAGCCGGCATTGCTGACGAGCCTTGAACATTGGCTTGCCCCGCATCTGGGTGGGCTGCACCGGCTGGATCAGATCGAGCGGCTGCCCTTGGCCAAGCTTTTCCTGGAGAGTCTGGACTGGCAACTGCAGCAGGCGTTACCCGCTCTGGCACCAACACATCTCCGCGTGCCCAGCGGCTCAGACATCCGCATTGATTATTCAGGTGACGAGCCGGTTCTGGCGGTAAAACTGCAAGAAATGTTTGGTCAGACGCACACTCCGACCGTTGTCAACGGACGTGTGCCTCTGCTGATACATCTGCTCTCGCCAGCGAGGCGGCCCGTGCAGATTACCCGCGACCTGGCCGGCTTCTGGTCGAGCAGCTATTTTGAGGTGCGCAAGGATCTGCGAGGTCGTTATCCCAGGCATCCATGGCCAGATGATCCCCTAAAAGCTGTGGCCAGCGCGCGGGCAAAACCTCGCGGGCAGTAAACTCGGGTTAAAGACCCCCACATGCACAGCAGAGTCTTTGCGCGTTCATATCGATTCAGATAGCATGACCCGACTGCCAGCATTCAGCTCCATACAAATCGAATTACATAACAGGAGAATCTCATGTGTGACCAGCATACGTTTGAAGAAGACCAAGAATTTCTGAAGAAAAGCGCACACTTTACGCGCCGCCAATTTAATACCCTGAGCGCGGGTGCCGCGCTGGCACTGATGTTGCCCCCCGTTGCCAATGCTCAGGATGTGGTTGAAACCGATGTCACCATACAGACACCCGATGGCGTGGCTGACTGCTACTTTGTGCACCCGGCCAGTGGAAGTCACCCTGCCGTGTTGATCTGGCCCGACATTCTTGGTCTGCGACCCGCATTCCGCGCCATGGGCAAACGCATGGCCGAAGCTGGGTATTCAGTTTTGGTAGTCAACCCCTTCTATCGCAGCGCCCCGTCGCCGGTTGTTCCTGACGGAGCAAGCTTCCAGGATCCGGACATCCGCAGCATCGTCATGCCCATGGCCGGCGCGCTGAATGCTCAAACTCACGTCACCGATGCACGTACCTTTGTCGCCTGGCTGGATCAGCAAGCATCTGTGGATACCGCTCGCAAGATCGGCACCATGGGTTACTGCATGGGTGGCCCGATTGTGATGCGCACGGCAGCAGCACTGCCCGATCGTATCGGTGCCGGTGGGTCATTCCACGGCGGCGGATTGAATACCGCTAATGCAGACAGCCCGCACCTTGGCATTCCCAATATGAAGGCGCATATGCTGATTGCCGTCGCTCAGAATGATGATGAACGCGATCCGGAAAGCAAAAACGTGCTGCGCGCGGCATTTGATGCGGCGGGCGTTGAGGCGGAGATTGAAGTGTACGCAGCCATGCACGGATGGTGTGTGCCTGACTTCCCGATTTATCACGAAGAGTTGGCTGAACGCGCATGGGGCCGCATGCTGGCAATTTTCGAGACGGCTCTCTGAGCATCTAGCGCAACGATTGTGCGACCCATTGCCTGAACTGCTCCGGCGCTAATGCGCCGGAGACGCGGGCAATCTCGCGTCCCGCCCTGAAAATCATCAATGTAGGAATGCTGCGGATCGCAAACTTCGCAGCAAGCTCCTGCTCCTCTTCCGTATTCACTTTTGCCAGCCGCACCGCGGGCTCCATGCTACGGGCAGCAGCCTCAAACACAGGGGCAAACTGTCTGCAGGGTGCACACCACGGCGCCCAGAAGTCGACTACCAAGGGCAAATCCGTACCGGCATGGGCTGAAAAGCTGCTGTTGCTTAACGGCACTGGCATGCCTGTGAACAACGGCTGTTTGCAGGCTCCGCATTTCCCGTCCTGGGAAAGGCGCTGTGCAGGCATCCGGTTTTTACGGTGACAATGGGGACAGCTGAGAGTGATCAGATTCTCGCTCATCAATGAGGCTCCTGTGACTGAAGGTCTTTGTCTGCAGATATTGGGTCGACATTTACCGATTTCCAGTCATCCGGTTTATCTTGACAAGGCATCGCGCTCAGTACATTTTCTGCACGTCCTGCGAGCTTGCCAGCCAGGCTTCATGGAATTGCTAGTCACCCCATAGCCGCACTTGTCTTAAATGCCTGTGCCCCTAATAAAAGAGGTTTGTAATGATGAAAAAAGCCGTTCGCAATGGCCGTCGCGCCCTGACCCTCGGTTTGGTTTTCTCTGGTGCTTTGTTTGCGCTTGCCTCTGGCAGCGCGATGGCTCAGCGAGGCGCTTCAGCACCCGCTGAGCACGCCGATGTTCCACCCGAAAACTTCCTGCCTAACCCCTACGAGACTGTTCGCAACTGGGGCACACTGCCGGATAACCGCGTCTGGGGCTCAGTGAGTGGTGTGCATGTCGACATTGATGGTGTGCATCTGTGGGCGGGCGACCGCTGCGGCGCCAACTCCTGTGCAGGTTCAGGCGTAGACCCGATTGTTAAACTTGATCCGCAAGGCAACGTTGTACAGAGTTTTGGTGCCAACCTGATTACCTGGCCACACGGGCTGTCCGTGGACCAGGGAGGCAACGTCTGGGTGACTGACGCTCGCGCGCCTAACGCTCAGGAACTCGAGCAGTCTCCAGATACCTTTAAAGGTGGCCACCAGGTGGTCAAGTTCAGCCCGCAAGGTGAAGTGTTGCTGACCATCGGAACACCCGGTGAAGCCGGAAATCCGCCAACTCACCTGAATGAGCCAAACGCAGTTCTGGTCGCGCCGGATGGCCACATTTTTATTGCTGAAAGCCATGGCGGCCAGTTCATTGATGAAGCCGGCGAAGGTGCTTTCAGCCGTATCTCCAAATTTGCGCCGGACGGCACCTTTGTCAAGAGCTGGGGTACCTGGGGTTATGAGGAAGGACAACTGCGATCCCCACATGCGCTGGCAATGGACTCGCAGGGCAGATTATTCGTTTCTGACCGCGGCAACCGTCGGATTCAGATATTCGACCAGGAAGGTACTCACCTGGACACCTGGTATCAGTTCAGCCGCATCAGTGGCATGTACATCGACGAAAACGATGTTCTGTATGCCATCGACTCCGAATCCGACCAGAACTATAACCCGGGCTGGCGCAAAGGCCTGCGTATAGGCAGCGCGCGCACGGGTGATGTTTGGTATTACATTCCTGAGCATAACTCGGAGCGCCCAACCGGTATGGGTGGCATCGGAGCCATGGGTGAAGGCGTGGCAGTCGACCGTGATGGCAATATCTACGCTGGCGAAGTGGGTCCGGTGACGGGTCTGACCAAGTTTATCCCGCGTATGGTTCCTGAGAACTTTCCGCAGCATTGATTGCTGCTTGGAATCGTGAGGCGCACCACGGCGCTGGCAGGACTGGGTCTCAGAACGACGCTACGCGTCTGATTGTTCTTCGACACAGTCCTGCCAGCGCCGCGGTGCAACTAGCTTCAGATTGACGCCACGCGGCTAATTGTTCTTCGGCCCAGTCCTGCCAGCGCCGTGGTGCCTGCGGGCACGGATGTCAAAACAGATCCTGCACAACCGGGATAATGGATAACACCAGCAGCGCTGCCATAAACCAGTTAAAACGTTGCCGGCGCTGATCATCGGCCAACAACCTCTGCAAACCGACTCCAAACAATAGCCAGGTCCACGCACTGGGGACGGAGGCCATCATAAAAATGCCGGCAATCCTGACAACCTGCTGGTTGATGTCCGGGCCCGCGGTCGTGAATGCGGCGATAGCGCCTACCGCCATAATCCACGCCTTGGGGTTCACCCACTGAAACAAGGCGGCCTGAATAAATGTCAGTGGCCTTGCCTTTGTGTCGGTGTGATCGGGTTTGCCGCTACCGGCTATCTTCCACGCCAGATAAAGCAGATAGGTTACGCCTGCAATGGTGATTCCTTCATGGAGCAGAGGGTAGCGCTGAAAAATGCTGCCCAGCCCCAGGCCTATAGCAACAAACATCGCAGGGAATCCCAGCATGACGCCAAATACCAGCGGCAGACTGCGCCTGACTCCATAGTTAACGCCAGAGCTCATCAACATGACGTTATTGGGCCCGGGAGTGATCGCGGAGGACAAGGCAAACAGAAATACGGAGATTGCAAACTCGATGCTGATGGTGGTGACTCACTGTTTTAGGCTGATTGGAACATAACGTATAAATCCTTATTTTCACCGCTTGGCTGTTGTGGTGGCGTATCGGATTTCAGGTAAACTGCGTCGGCTTGAAGACTTCGCGGCAGTATAAAGGGGTTTCCCCCCAGGAGAAATGTTTATGAAAATTGGAATCATTGCTGGTGCACTGGCACTGGCCGTCAGTTCGTTCAGCGTTGCACAAACCGGAACCTTTACCGCCGGCAACCCGTTGGGCACGACCAATGAAGCCGGTCAAGCGACGCCCATGTCATCCAATGTCAAAGTGTTTGGCAGTTTACGATTTGCCGAGAGCTGTACCTTTGATCCTGCAAAAAATCTGATTCTGGCGATGAATGCCGGTGTTGCTCAGGACATGCAGGAAAATGATGGTTATGTCTCTCTGCTGAATCCTGATGGCAGCGTGCATACCGCCAAGTGGATTGGCAACGATCGCAACGGTCTGACCCTCAATCAACCGCTGGGCAGTGCAGTTGCAGGCGGCAAATTGTATGTCGCCGACATCGACCACGTGCGCACGTTTGATCTAGCAACCGGACAACCCGGCGACGCGTGGCCAGTTGATGGTGCAAATGGCCTCAACGGTATCGCCGTAGCAGCAGATGGCACCGTTTACGCATCCAATACCCGTGATCCGCAACGCGTTTACAAGGTCACTGCAACAGGCCAATCATCGGTGTTTCTGGAGGGCGCGCCGCTGATGTCACCCAATGGGGTGGCTATTGATAACGACGGCAATGTTGTGGTCGTGAATATTGGCAACAACCACGTGATGACTTTTAATGCAGCAGGCGAACTCATCAACACGGAGTTTGCAGCAGAGGGTGGCAATGACGGTGTGGTGGTCTTGGCCAATGGCACAAAGATTGTCAGCAGCGTGCGCTTTGGCAGCATTTCACGGATTGCTCCCGGGGCAGATGCAGAGGTGATTGCGGTGGGCATTCCCAGTGCAGCGTCGATCTGTTACGACTCTGTTCAGAATCAGATCGTGATCCCGATGAACAACAATAACGCGATGGGTTTCCTGCCGCTGGATTGATGTTGCTTGATCGGACCGATCCTTCAGATTTAAATGCTGAGGTGTTCAGTTGTTTACAGCTGAATGCCTCAACTTTTTTCAGGGCGTCCCAAACTACTTCAGAGTATTATGGAGAAAGCTACGCACGTCTTCGTAATGCCCTTGAAATACCAGTCTGCCCTGGTGGCGCTGCCACTGCCAGTCATACATAGGGTCGTAATAATCCTGCAGCAGACGCCGGATCCAGTCTCGGTGCAATGATGGGTCACCTAATCGGTGTGCCTCAATAGCGCTTTCCAGCATACGCGATAGCTCTGCATAACGATCACCACCAAGGCGTTTTTGAACACGCCTTAGTGAATCGCGCAGATCACCAACAAATGCCTCAAAGCCTGCAGCTTCATCACCTAGCTCCGACTGCCACTCGGTTGATTTGCGCAGAATGTAGTTTATCCACGAGTGCTGAGTTCGTGATTCAATATCACTGTTGAGTCGCACGAGTGGTGAGCGCCCGATCGCATCTCGTAGAACCGGTGGCAAGGCACAACGACCTATAAGGCGGCTTTCATCCTCCAGAATCAGAGGCTTATCTGGCGCCATGTGTACCTGTTTAATCATGGCAATAATCAGTCGGTTTTCGAAGTCTATCTGCGAGGGTTGCTCTGTTGCACGTTTGCCGAATGCGCTGCCTCTGTGGTTGGCGATTGCTTCCAGATCAATGGTGCCAGGCACTGCGTTCAACAGGTCAGTTTTTGCAGATCCCGTGTGACCGGCCAGCACTAACAATTTGCCATTTGCACAGATTCTCTCCAGCTGCTCCAGCAGATATCGACGCATAGCTTTGTAACCACCGATGACTCTCGGATACTCACAACCCGCTTCCTTCATCCATTGCTGACAAATTTGTGAACGTAGGCCGCCACGAAAACAATACAGATATCCACCCGGGTGTTGATGAGCAAAGTCTGTCCATGAACGCACCCTTGCGATTTTTGTTTCGCCATTAACAAGTTGATGGCCTAGCTCAATCGCGGCGTTCTGCCCTTGCTCCTTATAACAGGTACCCACTTGTTCGCGCTCTAGGTTGCTCATCAACGGCAGGTTTGCTGCGCCGGGAAATGCTCCGCGACTGAATTCAGCCGGTGCACGTGTGTCAAACAGCGGGATATTGTTGATAAACAAACTGTGAAAGTCGTCAGTATCTGCGCGCATATCACACTAACCAAATGCGTTGTTGTAATCCGGATGAGGGCCGCAGACGGCCAATGGGTTTTATCAACTCTGCCGCAACGCCTGCTTGTGCCAAAGCTTTTTCAAATTGCGAGCGCGCGGAGGGTCTGACAGCCATTAACAAACCACCTGATGTTTGCGGATCACACAATAGCGCTTTTTTTAAAGCATCAAGCTCAGCGAGTTTGTGACCATAACTATCGAAGTTTCTGTGAGTGCCACCTGGCACGCAGCCTTGAGCGATGTAATCCGGCACCGGCTCCAGCACTGGTATTGCTGCAAAATCGAGTTCGGCATCCAGACCACTGCCCTCACACATTTCCAGCAGATGACCCATCAAAGCAAATCCGGTGACATCCGTCATTGCCGTCAGGTCGCTGATCGCTGACAGCTCCATTCCGGGGGAGTTAAGCTGGCACATGACATCACGCGCCAGAAACTCGTGTCCGGGTTTTAACTTGCCTTGTTTTTGTGCTGTAGTCAGTACGCCGACTCCCAATGGCTTGCTGAGATACAAGAGACAGCCCGCCTCGGCCGTGTTGTTCTTTTTTAACTGACTCTTTGTAACAATACCGGTCACTGCCAAACCAAATACCGGCTCCGGGCAATCAATACTGTGTCCGCCAGCCAGCATGATGCCGGCATCCGAACATGCCTGCCGCCCGCCGTCGACGACTTGCGCTGCAAGCTCGGCGGGCAAGGTGTTGACGGGCCAGCCGAGTATTGCGATGGCCATCAGCGGTCGACCTCCCATGGCGTAGATGTCGCTGATGGCGTTGGTTGCTGCGATGCGGCCAAAATCAAATGCATCATCGGCGATGGGCATAAAAAAGTCAGTTGTGCTCAAAATCACCTGATCGTTGCCAATATCGTAAGCGGCCGCATCGTCGCGGCTGCTGTTACCAACCAACAGCGCTGGATCGGTGAAAAAGCTCCGACTGGACTCAAGGATGCGGTCCAGCACTGCCGGCGCAATCTTGCAACCGCACCCGGCACCGTGGCTGTATGCCGTCAGTTTGAATTGTGACAACAATGCTGCGCTTGCCTTGTCTGACATGATTCTTTGTTCTCTCAGGGATCTCTTAAGCCGGGCATTATAGCGCGCCAACAGGATTAGTTGCTGAGCCCGCAAACGACGCTCCGAATAGACACAGCGCCCATGATTGACTATAGTTCCGGGCATTTCCCTCCGTTGAAGAACAGTTGATCGTCTTATGGCTCGCGGCACGTTGTATACCATTTCTGCACCCTCAGGTGCAGGCAAAACCAGTCTGGTTAACGCTCTGCTGAACCAGGGCGACTCGCGCCTGTGTGTATCCGTATCACATACCACGCGAGCCAAGCGCCCCGGTGAAACACATGGCGTCAATTATCACTTTGTCACCCGGGAAGAATTCCTGACAATGCGGGCGGCGGGGATATTTCTGGAATCCGCGGAGGTGTTCGGAAATCTGTATGGTACGTCTGCACTGTGGGTGCAATCTCAACTCAGTGAGGGTACGGATGTCATTCTGGAGATTGACTGGCAAGGCGCCGATCAGGTCAGGCAGCTAATTGATACTAAAAGTATTTTTATCTTGCCACCCTCATTGGAAACCCTTCAGCAGCGGCTGGACAGTCGCGGACAGGATGATCAGGCAACTATCGATAGACGTATGCAGCAGGCGCGTGATGAAATTTCCCACTACGGGGCAGCAGACTACCTGATTATCAACGATGGCTTTGATACAGCGTTAGATGACCTTCGCGCCATTGTGCGTGCGGCCAGACTTGAACAGGCGCATCAACTGAGCAACCGCGGTGATTTATTGCGCAATCTTCTGGCGTAACGCAATTTATCTGCGCAGCGCGAACCACGTTTCGCGGTGGTCAGCAGAATTTTTAAATGCAATCAATGCATTCTTTCAGTATGATAGTCGGTCTTTTCCGCGGCAGAGTAGTTACTTTTTTCAGCTCGGATCAATTCAGGATTAATCAGCATACCCAATCAGGTAGATAAGGCAGGATCAGGCTATGGCACGAGTTACCGTAGAAGATTGTCTGAGCAAGGTCGACAATCGTTTTCAGCTAGTGATGATTTCCAGCAAGCGCGCCCGTCAGCTGCAAACCGGCGGCAAAGATGCATTAGTACCGGAAGATAACGATAAACCAACCGTCATTGCATTACGTGAAATTGCCGAAGGTCTGGTGGATGTGAGCATTCTGAACAGTCGCTCTACCCCGGTTCGTGAAATTCCCGAAGCCGATCTGGATGCAACGGCAGCCATGATGGGCGCAATTATTGCGGATATCGAGCCGGAAGCGGCAGACGAGCCCCTTAACGACGACGAGTAATGCTCGCAGGAGTCGGCTTGTGGCGTTAACAATCGACTCTCTTGCCAGCAGCCTGTCTGGCTATCTGGCGACCGATCAGGTCAACAGTGTCCGCCGCGCCTACTTCTACGCAGAGCAGGCGCATGACGGACAATTCCGTCGTAGTGGTGAACCTTACGTAACACACCCCCTCGCCGTTGCCAATATCCTCTGTGACATGCACATGGACCATCAAAGCCTGATGGCAGCCATGCTGCATGACGTCATAGAAGACACCGGTGTCAGCAAAACCGCGATCAAAGGCCAGTTTGGCGATACCGTGGCTGACATGGTTGATGGCGTGAGCAAACTCAACAAAATCACCTTCAGCACTCACGCCGAAGCTCAGGCCGAAAACTTCCAGAAGATGGCGCTGGCCATGGCGCGTGATCTGCGAGTAATTCTGGTGAAACTGGCTGACCGCCTGCATAACATGCGCACGCTTGATGTGCTCAGCCCTGAAAAACGTCGGCGTATTGCACGCGAAACACTGGATATTTACGCGCCAATTGCCAACCGCCTCGGCATGAACGCGGTTAGAGTCGAGTTTGAAGAGCTTGGTTTTGCGGCACTGCATCCCATGCGTGCACGTCGTCTTGATGCTGCCGTCAAATCGGTCCGCGGCAATCGTAAGGAAATCGTCAAACAGATTCAAAGCGCGATTGAAGCCTGTCTTGCCCGCGAGGGTTTTCCCGGGCGCACGATAGGACGCGAGAAGCACCTGTACAGCATTTACGAAAAAATGCGCAGCAAGCGTAAACCGTTTTCCGAAATTATGGATGTTTATGCTTTCCGTATCGTGGTGGATTCAGTTGACACCTGTTACCGGGTTTTAGGCGCTGTTCACAACCTGTTCAAGCCTGTACCTGGCAGATTTAAGGACTATATCGCCATTCCCAAAGCGAACGGCTATCAGTCCCTGCACACCACGCTGTTTGGCTTGCACGGCGTACCGATTGAGATACAGATCCGCACCGAAGAAATGGAAGCGATGGCGAACAACGGCATTGCGGCACATTGGTTATACAAATCATCCGATGATATTTCAGCCAACGCCCACACCCGAGCCAGGCAATGGGTGAACGGCCTGCTCGAAATGCAGCAGAACGCGGGTAATTCCCTGGAATTTATTGAAAACGTAAAAATTGATCTGTTCCCGGACGAAATTTACGTGTTTACCCCCAAGGGACGCATCATGGAGCTGCCGGCCGGCTCAACGGCCGTGGATTTTGCGTATGCCGTCCATACGGATGTCGGCAACGCGTGTGTTGCCTGTCGTATCAGTCGCCGCCTGGCGCCTTTGAGTGAGCCGCTGGAAAGTGGTCAAACTGTCGAAATCATCACCTCGCCGGGCGCACAACCCAATCCTGCGTGGCTGAGTTTTGTGGTCTCGGGAAAGGCGCGCAGCAACATTCGTCATTACCTGAAAAACCAGCGGCAATCAGAGTCAATCGCGTTGGGCCGCCGTTTGCTCAACAAAATTCTGGCCGGATTTGGTACACAAATCGAAAAACTCAGCCCGGATGAAATCAAGTCTGCGCTGGAACAGCTTAATGTGACTGAGCTGGATACCCTGCTCAGCGATATTGGACTCGGCAATCGGATGGCGCACATGGTTGCGCAAAAAATGATGCCGGCGACCAACGCGCCAGACTCAGCCAAGGGTGGATCGCGGGCCAACAAACAGACCTCTCTGACGATTCGCGGCTCGGAAGGTATGGTGATGAGTTATGCCAAATGCTGCTATCCGATTCCGGGCGATCCTATCGTCGCGCACATCAGTTCCGGCCGCGGCATGGTCATTCACACCGAAACCTGCAACAACATTGGCGAGTTCCGTAACAGCCCCGAAAAAATTGTGCCAGTGCGCTGGGACCCAGACGTTGATGGCGAGTTTGCTGTTGAGCTGCGCGTTGAAATCGAAAATGAACGCGGCATTATCGCCAAGCTGGCAACAGCCATCACCAGCAAAGAAGCCAACATCGAACGCATCAGTACCGTTGAGCGCGATGCACGCTTCAGTATCGTTAACCTGTTGTTAAACGTGCGGAATCGTATCCATCTTGCCCGCGTCATGAAGCATATTCGTCTGATCAAGCCGGTCTCACGGGTTGCACGGGTAAAGAGTAAAAAGTTAAGCAAGACTTTAAAGAGCAACCCTTCAGCCGAGAGCTGACCGGAAGAGAAGTGAGCGTGAGTGGTTGCTCACAATTTTTCGTCCACTCTGGTTATCGAGGATTACCATGGCAGAAAAACTCGTTGTTTCAACGCCTCATGCGCCCGCCGCCATCGGTCCTTACTCTCAGGCTGTGCGCGCAGGTGACATGGTTTATCTGTCCGGGCAGATTCCGCTGGATCCTGCCACCATGGAGATTGTTGAAGGCGGTATCGGCCCGCAGACGCGACGGGTCATTTCCAATCTGGCTGCGGTCGCCGCCGAGGCCGGCGGCACACTTGACGACTGCGTCAAACTGACCATTTACCTGTCGAGTATTGCAGACTTCGGGACTGTAAACGCCATCATGCAGGAAAGCTTCAAACCTCCTTACCCGGCACGGGCAACCATTGAAGTCTCGGCCCTGCCTCGTTTGTCTCTGGTGGAAATCGATGCAGTGATGTTCGTGCCTGTTGCCCGTTAAACCCATCCGGAGATCAGGGCTTATGCCCGCTGCGCCCGCCACCACAACATCGCAACTCAGTCATCTGGCGCTCGACTGCCTGAAGGGCGTTGGCCCAGGCCTGAAACAGCGGCTTGCCGTTTTGCATCTCAACACTGTGCAGGACCTGTTGTTTCATCTGCCGCTACGCTATCAGGACAGAACCCGCATCGCCCCAATCGGTCGTGTGCTGCTCGGTCAGGATGTCATGATTGAGGGCGAGGTGTTCAGCTGCAACATCGAATTCGGACGGCGACGCAGTCTGGTGTGCCGAATCAAAGATGCCAGCGGCCTGATCAGCCTGCGCTTTTTCCACTTTAGCGCAGCGCAGAAAAACATGCTCAGCCCGGGTGCCCATCTGCGGTGTTTTGGGGAAATTCGCCCCGGCAAAACCGGTTTTGAGATTTACCATCCCGAATATCAGATCATAAAAACCGGTGAGCCTCTCGCATTGTCGAACAGCCTGACACCTGTGTACCCTGCAACGGAAGGATTACAGCAGACACGTCTGCGAAGCCTGATTGACCAGGCACTGGCGCTGTTATCACCCGATACCCTGCGCGACTGGGTTCCGCCCGGCATCCTGGCACAGGTCACGCATACGCCTGACTGGCCAGGGTTGGCGCAGGCTTTAACCTTCCTGCATCATCCGCCGGTAAATGCCCCGGTTCAGCAACTGCTGGATGGCGCCCACCCGGCCCAACAACGGTTGGCGTTTGAGGAACTGCTGAGTCATCGTTTGTGTTTGCGTCGACTACGCCAACGATCAGCCATTCAACACAGCCCGGGGATGCTCGCGCCGCAATACTACCGTACACAGTTTGTGCAGAAACTGCCGTTTAAACTGACCCGTGCGCAGCAGAAAGTCAGTGATGAAATTCGCTCTGACCTCGAGCAAAACAAACCTATGCTTCGCTTACTACAAGGCGATGTCGGATCGGGTAAAACCGTTGTGGCAGCGCTCTGCGCACTGCAAGCCGTCGATAACCAATTCCAGGCAGCCATTATGGCGCCGACCGAACTGCTGGCAGAGCAGCACTTCGTCAATTTTTGCCAATGGCTGGAACCTATGGGCTTAAAAATTGGCTGGCTCAGTGGCAAGGTAAAAGGTCGACAACGACGCGAGGCACTTGCCGCAATCGCCGATGGCTCAGCGAACATTGTGATCGGTACGCATGCCCTGTTCCAGGATGAGGTGGTGTTTCACCGGCTGGGTCTGGTCATTATTGACGAACAACACCGCTTTGGCGTTCATCAGCGACTTGCCCTGCGGGAAAAAGGCAACACTGACCAGACCCAACCACATCAGTTAGTGATGACGGCAACGCCTATCCCCCGTACCCTGGCCATGAGTGCATATGCGGATCTGGACGTCAGTGTCATTGACGAGTTACCGCCGGGGCGAACCCCCGTCAACACCCTGATCATCGCCAACACCCGTCGCGCCGAGGTGATCGCCCGCATCCACGCTGCCTGCCAGTCAGGCAGCCAGGCGTACTGGGTTTGTACGCTGATTGAAGAGTCCGAAGTTCTGGAATGTCAGGCCGCCGAAGTGACTTGCCAAGAGCTACAAGCACAGTTACCTGATTTGAAGATCGGGTTGATTCACGGCCGTATGAAGCCGGCGGAGAAGGCCTTGGTGATGGGCGCGTTCAAGCAGGGTGAACTGCAACTGCTGGTAGCGACGACAGTGATCGAGGTCGGTGTTGATGTGCCTAATGCCAGTCTGATGATTATCGAAAACCCTGAGCGTCTTGGCCTGGCGCAGCTGCATCAGTTGCGCGGACGTGTGGGCCGGGGCGCCAAAGCCAGTCATTGTTTACTGTTGTATCAAACCCCGCTGTCTCATGCCGGAAAACAGCGGCTGGGAATTATGCGTGACAGCAATGACGGTTTTTACATCGCCGAACAGGATCTGGTGTTGAGAGGCCCGGGCCAGGTCTTGGGGACACAGCAAACCGGGCTAATGAGTTTCCGCATGGCTGATCTGGTGCGTGACGCTGAGCTGCTTGATCCGGTAAAATCGGCGGCAGACCTGATAGAACAAAACTATCCTTCACATGTTGATCCGCTGGTAGACCGGTGGCTTGGCGACAGGGAACTCTATGGCAATGTGTGACCTTCAATTGAATGTGTGTTGCACGTTAGTCAACAATGCCCTCGGCATGACGCGCTCACTTTTTGCAGAAACAACTGAATTGGCAAGTATCCCAGAAGCCCACCCGATGACTCATTGATGCGCCACCCCATTGCGTACTGGCAACACTTCAAACACCTCGCAAAGGCATGGGTCAAGCTTGCTGACCGCTGGTTTGCCAGCAACTTCCCGGTAGCGCACGCCCGCGCCCCAGCATTTATTCTGCTCACCCGCGCCAATAAGCCGATTGGTACCTACCTGCTGTTATGGCCTACCTTGTCTGCTCTGTGGTTGGCTGCAGGCGGCTGGCCCGACTGGCACCTTATCCTGTTGTTTACCACAGGCACCTGGATGATGCGCTCTGCGGGCTGTTGCATCAACGATTTTGCTGATGCTGCTGTGGATGGTCAGGTTAAACGCACCGAAGGACGCGCCATCGTGACCGGGCAGGTGTCCCGTCAGGAGGCGCTGATCTGCTTCCTCGTGCTGTGTCTACTCTCGGCGGTGCTGTTGTTGTTCATGAACACCATGACCATGCTGCTGTCCCTGGGTGCTGTCGCGCTGACCGCCCTCTATCCGTTTATGAAGCGCTACACACACTTGCCACAGCTGGTGCTTGGAATGGCTTTTTCATGGGGCATTCTGATGGCATTTATGGCACAGACGGAATCGTTGCCTGCCATTGCCTGGGTGCTTTATGTGGCCAACTGTCTGTGGACAGTAGCCTATGACACCCAATACGCCATGGTTGATCGCAAGTACGACCTGCAGATTGGCGTAAAGTCGACCGCCATCCTGTTTGGTGATGCCGATAAAGTCATGATTGGCATGATGCAGGGAATGTTTGTGCTGGCGTTGCTGCTGGTGGGCCGCACACTGGGTCTGAATCTCTGGTATTACCTTGGCGTGTTTGTCGCCAGTGCGCTGCTGGTGTACCAACAACTGCTGATCAAGGATCGTAAACCTGAAGCTTGTTTTTCTGCGTTTCTGAATAATCACTGGGTAGGACTGGCGGTTTTTGCAGGCGTTGTGCTCGGGGTTTGAGCAGGCGCGGCAATATGCCACATGGTCGCAATCTGCCAGAAGGCCTAGACTTGCCTCGTGTCTCTTATCCATGGTGTTCCGGTCATGCAGAAGTTGAAAACCACAATCGCCGAGCCTGCCAGTCGCATTGAAAGAGGCATAGTTATCGGCTGGGCCATACTTGTGTTGGTTGTAATTATGGTGGCCGCCGGATTGGCGCGGTTTATTGTTGCGGACATCTCCGCACAAGAATCGGGTGATGCGGCTACAGCACGCACGCAGACTTTGCCTGATGCGGCCGCAGACAACATAGTAGTCTCGGATTTATGGATTCGCGCCACGCCACCCGGAGCCAGAACGGCAGCGGCCTATCTCTACATCAGCAATAAGGGTGACAATGATCGCTTGCTGGAGATCCGCTCTGAGCGGGCGCGCAGTGTGGAGATTCATGCCACCCAGGAGCAGTCAGGCATGATGCGGATGTCTCGGCTGGATTCACTCGCGGTTCCTGCTGACTCAGACCTGCAGCTTGGCCCCGGTGGTTTCCACCTGATGCTTGTCGAAATATCAGACACCTTTGTGCCCGGGGATTCGGTTTTGGTGACGCTGATCTTTGAAAAGGCCGGCGCCATGGATGTCCATTTTGCAGTCCGGGATGCACGATGAACTCAGTTTCGCGACTGTTGATGGTGAGTGCTTTTGCGGCCGTTGCCGGCATAGGCGCAGTGACCGCCAGGCAGGTGTTGATGGTCAACAGTCCGGCAGCTCTGGCGGCTCCGGAGATCAATGGTTTCGTCCTTCAACAGCCAAGAATCCTGCCGGCATTTGAACTTCTGAACGGACAGGCAGAAACCTTTACCGCCGCTGACTTTGCGGGGTCCTGGTCGTTTCTGTATTTTGGATTCACCTATTGCCCCGACATTTGTCCGACTGCCATGGTAGAAATGGCGAAGTTAAAAACCTTGCTGTCAGCGTCTCATCCGGATCTTTTGGCAGAATTTTATCTGGTGTCCGTTGATCCTGAACGTGATACTCCGCAACGTGTTCAGGAGTACGTGACCTACTTTGACGACAGCTTCAAAGGGCTGACCGGTGATTTGGACGATATAAGCGAACTGGCACAGACGGCGTCTGTCATTCATGTGATTGAGCCCTCCGCTGATGGCGAAAGCTACGAAGTGGGACATTCCTCGACAATTATCCTGTTGGATCCGCAAGGCAGTATCCGTGCAATCTTCAAAGAACCACTGCGGGCAGCAACTCTGGCTGCTGATGTCAGTCAGGTGCTGAGCTACGCCGAACTTATGACGGAATAAACTTGAGCGCTGCGCCATTGCTGCAATAACGCAGCCCGGTTGGCTGAGGCCCATCATCGAAAATGTGTCCGTGGTGTCCGTCACAGCGCGCACAGCGGTATTCGACCGGCGCACGAAACGCGTAAATCATCTTTCGTGTTGTCAAATTCTCGTGTATCGCATCCCAGTAGCTGGGCCATCCCGTTCGGCTATCGTATTTCCAGTCTGATTTGAACAGCGGCAGGTCACAACCGGCGCACACATAAGTGCCTGCCCGATACTCCTTATTTAGATCACTGCTTCCGGCGTATTCGGTTTCAGAAAACCGCAGCACCGCGTATTGCTCGGGAGTCAAGCGTGCGCGCCATTGTTCGTCGGTAAGACGGAGTTTGTTAACCGGAGTATGTGTGTCCGCAAATACTCGTATGTTGCCGACGATCAGCAAAAGACTTGTAGCTGCCATGTTTTTCAGGAAATGCCGTCTTTTCATTTCGCGCTCAATTGGGGACGCTCAATTGGGGACGGAGAGATCATTTTTTGATCTCTCCGTCCCCATTCACCGCCCATTCAGAAAAAATCAGAAGAACGCCTGAATGCCGGTCTGGGCGCGACCGAGAATCAGCGCGTGGATGTCCTGTGTGCCTTCGTAGGTATTCACTACCTCTAGGTTTTGCATGTGGCGCATCACCGGGTACTCATCAGAGATGCCGTTACCACCCAGCATATCGCGCGCTTCGCGGGCGACTTCCAGTGCCTTGATGCAGTTGTTGCGCTTGAGCAGGGAAATGGTGGGAATGCCAAGTTTGCCTTGATCTTTCAGGCGGGTGGCCTGCAGACAACCCAGCAGCGCCAGGCTGATGTCTGTCTGCATAACTGCCAACTTTTTCTGTATCAACTGGTTGGCCGCCAGAGGACGACCAAATTGTTTGCGATCCAGCACATACTGTCGTGCAGCGTGCCAACAGGTTTCTGCAGCTCCTAATGCGCCCCATGCAATACCAAGACGTGCGGAGTTCAGACAACTGAACGGGCCTTTTAAGCCTTCAACGTGAGGCAGCATGTTTTCTTCAGGGACAAACACTTCATCCATCACGATTTCGCCGGTAATGGATGCTCGCAGCGCCAGCTTGCCTTCGATTTTAGGTGCGGACAGGCCTTTCATACCTTTTTCCAGGATAAAACCCTTGATGATGCCGTCGTCATTTTTGGCCCAGACAATAAACACATCCGCAAATGGCGAGTTGCTGATCCAGTTTTTAGCGCCGCTCAGACTATAACCACCTGGCACTGAGCGTGCACGCGTGACCATACTGCCCGGATCTGAACCATGATCCGGCTCAGTCAGGCCAAAACAACCAATAAACTCACCGCTGGCCAGTTTGGGCAGGAACTTCTGCTTCTGCTCTTCACTGCCGAAGGCGTGTATGGGATGCATCACCAGTGAGGACTGCACACTGAACATCGAGCGGAAACCTGAATCCACCGCTTCGACTTCGCGGGCAATCAAACCGTAACTGACGTAATTTGTGCCACTGCAGCCATAACCATCCAATGCCGGCCCTAACAAACCCAATTCGCCCATTTCGCGGAAAATCGCCGGATCTGTCTGTTCCTTCCGGTAGGCATCGCGCACACGTGGCAACAGTTTTTCCTGACAATACTGCCGCGCAGCATCACGGATCATGCGCTCCTCTTCCGTCAGAAGTTCTTCAAACAGAAATGGATCCTTCCAGTCAAAAGGTGCGTTGTCTGATTTTGCAGACATAATCTACTCCTGGCGTACAGTTCGTGTATGGGTATCAGCCCTGGCAGTTACCGAGCGAGGGCTCCGCAGTTTATCAGCATGCCTGCGTTGGAAAAAGCGCAATTACCGCCACGCGTCTGGTCGTGTCCGCCATAGCGACAAGCTGCTGTCATCTTATACGGTTTTTTTACAGAGCCAGATTCCAGTCGGGCTGCTATCATACCGGGATGGACGTTTCATACCTTTTAGATTCCCTTAATGACCAGCAGCGCCGTGCCGTTGCCGCTCCCCCAGCCAGCATGCTGGTGTTGGCGGGCGCCGGCAGCGGCAAAACCCGTGTGCTGGTGCATCGTATTGCCTGGTTGATGCTGGTTGAAGGCGTCTCGCCGTTTGGCGTTATGGCGGTGACTTTTACCAATAAAGCTGCGCGTGAAATGCGCAACCGTATCGAAGAGCTGCTGGAGCGGCCCATTGGCGGGATGTGGGTTGGTACCTTCCACGGACTGGCACATCGCTTGTTACGCACCCACTGGCGAGAGGCGAACCTGCCCGAAAGTTTTCAGATTCTGGACAGTGATGATCAGCTGCGCCTGATCAAGCGCCTGTGCAAAGCACTCGGCGTCAACGATGAAAAATGGCCGCCACGTCAAATCCAGTGGTATATCAACGGTCAGAAAGATGAAGGTCTGCGCGCTGGCCACATCGAACATTTTGGTGATGACTATACCCGCACCATGATCAGCGTTTACAAAGCCTACGAGGACGCCTGCCAACGTGGCGGTATGGTGGACTTTGGGGAAATTCTGTTGCGCGCGCATGAGTTGTGGCTGAATAATCCGCCGCTGCTGGCGCATTATCAACAGCGTTTCCAGCACATTCTGGTGGACGAGTTTCAGGATACCAACGCTGTGCAATATGCGTGGCTGCGTGTGCTTGCCGGCAAAAACAGTCATCTGATGGTGGTAGGCGACGACGATCAGTCAATCTACGGCTGGCGCGGCGCGCGTATTGAGAATATTCAGCAGTTCAATACTGACTTTGCCGGTGCAGAAATCATCAAGCTTGAGCAGAATTACCGCTCTACATCTACCATTCTCAACGCTGCAAACAAGCTGATCGGCAATAACCAGGGCCGCCTCGGCAAAGAGCTGTGGACTGAAGGCCAGGAAGGCGAGTGTATTTCACTGTACGAGGCCTTCAACGAGCAGGACGAAGCCCGCTTTATTGTGGATAGACTGCAGGACTGGATGAACACCGGCCACCGGCTGACAGAGGCAGCGATTCTGTATCGTTCCAACGCGCAGTCTCGGGAGCTCGAAGAAGCTCTGTTGCGTGTCGCCATGCCTTACCGCATTTACGGAGGCCAGCGTTTTTATGATCGGCTGGAAATCCGCAATGCTCTGGCGTATCTGCGCTTGGTGATCAACCGCTTTGATGATACCGCCATGGAGCGGGTGATCAATGTTCCCGTGCGCGGCATTGGGGATCGCACTCTGGACACGTTAAGAGATCTGGCGCGACAGGACGGCAGCTCGCTTTGGCAAGCCTGCAATAAAACCATCGATCACAAACTTTTGCCTGCTCGAGCGGCTGCCGCAGTACAGAATTTTATGCGCCTGATCAATGACATGGATGCGGCCTGTGCCAGCATCGAACTGGGCGGGAAAGTCTCCTATGTGATCCAGCACAGTGGCTTGATCCCGCACCACGAAAAAGAGGGCGGCGAAAAAGCGCAGGCCCGGCTTGAAAACCTTGATGAACTGATTACTGCCACCCGCAGCTTTGCTGAAGAGTGGCGAGGTGTTGAGTCTGACATTGAGTCCGGCGATATCCCGGCACGAGACTCTGACGTGCTCGCCGCATTTCTGGATCAGGCTGCACTCGACGCCGGTGAGTCGCAGGCAAGTGAATCCGACGATGCCGTGCAGTTGATGACCTTGCACAGCGCTAAAGGCCTAGAGTTTCCGCTGGTGTTTATGGCCGGCATGGAAGAAGGCTTGTTTCCTCATAAGATGTCCATGGAAAATCTGAGCGGCATTGAGGAGGAGCGCCGGCTTTGTTATGTCGGTATTACACGCGCCATGCAAAAGCTGTTTATTACCTGCGCAGAATCACGACGCCTGCATGGCGATGTCACTATGTGCCGGCCTTCGCGGTTTATCCGTGAACTGCCAAAAGAGCTGGTTGAACCGGTTCGCATGAAGACCACGATACAAAGACCCATGGTTTCACCGGGGCGCCAGCCCGGTTATCGCGCTGGCGCTGAAGTGCCGGACACCGGAATTACGTTGGGGCAGCGCGTGCGGCACGGCAAATTTGGCGAAGGCGTTGTATTGAACTACGAGGGCAGTGGTCCGAGTGCACGTGTACAGGTAAATTTCAAAGAAGTCGGCAGCAAGTGGCTGGTGCTCTCTTACGCAAGACTTGAACCGGTCTGATGTGATAGCCCATGTTTACGGCAGCCGCGACTCCAACGTATAAGCTTATGAATAAAAAGCGTTTGCTCTCATCTGCTCATCCAGCTATAACTGCGGTACAACAATAAGGGAGTTACCTTCATGTCATTTCTGACCGCCACCGGCGTCCTCATTTTTATTGCCCTGCTTTTTGCCTTGTTCAAACTCAAAAAACCGGAAACCAGCCTTGCCAAGCAAGTGTTTGTTGCCCTGATCCTTGGTGTGGTTTTCGGATTTTTGCTGCAGATTGTTCACGGCGGAGATCTCAGTGCCATCTCCCCAACGCTGACCTGGACCGATCTTCCGGGGGATGTTTATGTCGCCTTACTGCGCATGATCATCATGCCTTTGGTTCTGGTAACCATGATTGCAGCAGTAGTTAAGCTCCATCAGGTTGCGGCGCTCGGCAGAATCGGTGCTTCGGTGATTGGCCTTTTGGTTTTTACCACCATGATTGCCGCGCTGGTCGGAATTCTGGTAACGAATATGTTTGGACTGAGCGCCGAAGGTATGACCGGTGGCGATCGCGAGAATGCGCGCGCAACCGTTCTGGAAACACGCCAGGAAGTGGTTGCTGATCTGAACATGGCGGAAGTCTTGGTGCGTTTTATACCCACCAACATCTTTGCTGATCTGACCGGGGCAAGGGATACATCCATCATCGCTGTGGTCATTTTTGGAATGCTGTTTGGCCTGGCAGCATTGCTGGTCAGCCGTGAAAAACCTGAACAAGCCGATAGAATCCGCGATTTCACAGACACCATACAGGCCGTGATTATGCGCCTGGTCAAGCTGGTGATGGGGTTGACCCCTTATGGCATTCTCTCGTTAATGACCTATGTTGTGGCCAGTTCCAATGGGTCAGACATTCTCAACCTGATAGGTTTTGTGATCGCGTCCTACGTTGCCATCGCTATCATGTTCCTGATTCATGGCTTACTGCTGAGCCTGACCGGTAACAACCCGATAGACTTTTTCCGCAAGATCTGGCCTGTGCTGACCTTTGCGTTTGCTACCCGAAGTTCAGCCGCTACCATTCCTATGAATATCAAAACACAAGTCGATGAGCTGAAGGTACCGCCCTCAATTGCCAGCTTGTCAGCTTCATTCGGCGCAACCATTGGACAGAACGGTTGCGCAGGAATTTATCCAGCCATGCTGGCAGTGATGGCGGCACCAACTGTCGGCATTGATCCATTGGCACCAGGATTTATCCTCAGCCTGATTGGTATTATCACCATCAGCTCGTTTGGCGTTGCGGGTGTCGGTGGCGGCGCTACCTTTGCTGCACTGATTGTGCTGCCGGCGATGGGTCTGCCAATTACATTGGTCGCTCTGCTGATCTCTATTGAACCGCTGATTGATATGGGACGCACGGCACTGAATGTAAGCGGTGCGATGACCAGTGGGGTCATTACCAGCACGGTTGTCAAAGACGGGGTGTAGCGCTGATTCCTGGCAATAAAAAAGGGCGCCCTGGCGCCCTTTTTTATTCCGATTCCGCAAGGTCTCTTATGACCACCCCACGCAGGTTTTCCGTGCTGCCATTCAGGCGCTCACGTTGATGCGCCGGGTTCGGCCGTTTTCGTCAATCGCAACAAAAACAAAAAGGCCCTCGGCTACTTTACGTTGCGCTTTTTGAATCAGTGAATTGGATATCCAAACTTCAATATTGATGTGCATGGAGCTGCGACCAATTTCCAGAACCTCTGCATAACAGCTGACAACCGAGCCAACACTGACGGGTGCAAGAAACTCGACATTCTTGATTGCAACGGTGGCGGAGCGACCTCGGGTGATCTGCTTGGTTGCAATCCCTGCCGCCAGATCCATCTGCGACACCAGCCAGCCTCCAAAGATATCGCCATTAGCATTGGTATCGCGAGGCATCGCCAGCGTTTGTAACGCCAACTCCCCGGTCGGGGTAGGGTCTTTATCCATATCGTCGTCGATCAGGCTCATTAGAATGCTCCTTCTTTACTGCGTCATTTAACTTGGACTCTATACTAGCAGCATTCAAACAACAGATTCAGGCGATTCGAAGCCAGGCCGCTATCAATTGCAGGCTGGTCAGTGCCCACGCTATCGTGACCAGCAGCATAAACCACGCAAACAAGTGGTAACAAAAACGATGCGCCTTGCGCTTGATCCTGAGCTTCCAGGCCAGCCTGGCATCTGCTCTGGGCGGGACAACGGCAAACAGATTCAGGCCTGAATAAAACTGCAACAACCATAACACCAGCAAAATACTGGGGATAAGCCACTTATCAAGATCTGCAGATGATACCAATGTAACAATGCCAAAAAACACCGCGCCGGACATCACCAGCGCCAGCAGCAACGGTTGTCGCCACGCCTGATGACGCTGAGCGAATTTCTCAAACAGTTCCAGCATAAGACTCCGCGGGGTACAATGCCGCCTCTGAACGTGTATTTCTCATTTGCCTGGAGCCTCCATGTCTGACGCAGTGCAAATTCCGCTGATTGCAGGATACAACCCACAAGGCGATGCTATCGTTGAACAGGTCAGTGCTGTTGTTTTAGATGCCCGACGCAAAGAGTTCCGTGTAGAAAAATCGCCGGCCTTTATCCGTGGGCTGGCTGCACACGATCGCATCTGTTACCCGACGGATGACAAGGCGGGCTGGAAGTTGATCGAGCATAGTGGAAATCTTTGTATACGGGTTTTCAGCAAGCATAACACAGACGAACTTGACCAGATGCTCACCCCCGAGCTTGAAATGATCGACGGCACACTTGATCTAATATCCCCTCGAATACTTGTTTTTACCATTCATGTTTCGATCGGGTTTCAGAAAATAGAGGACGCGATCAATAAAGTACTTGTCAATTTTCCTGATACCGTTTGGTACTATGGCAATGTTTATGACCCTCAGGACGGTGTTACGCCGCTGAACTGGTGGTTGGAAATTGCCGCATCCGTTTAGTTTTTTTTGTCTCTGAGGCGCTTATGTTATTGGTTTTATCTCCGGCCAAATCGTTGGATTTTGATAGTACATTGCCCACGCTTGAGACTACTGTGCCGCAGTTTCTGGATGACTCTTCAATACTGAATCAGGCTCTGCGGAAACTCACACCCGACGATTTGTCTGTTTTGATGAGTATCAGCTCCAATCTGGGCGAATTGAATTTTGAGCGCAATATCAACTGGTCATTGCCCTTTACATCACACAATGCGCGACCGGCAATTTTTGCATTCACCGGTGATGTTTATACCGGACTCGATGTGAAGTCCTTCTGTCAGCAAGACCTGGACTACGCTCAACAACACCTGAGAATTTTGTCGGGTCTCTACGGTGTGCTGCGGCCCCTGGATTTAATTCAGGCGTATCGCCTTGAAATGGGAACAGCTCTCCAACAGGGCAAGCTCAAATCACTGTACGCTTTCTGGGGAACACGGCTTGCAGACAACTTGCGGAATTGTCTGCAAGCTGATCCACAGCCCTTTCTGGTCAATCTGGCATCAACTGAGTATTTTCGCGCGGTCAATGAAAAGTCTTTAACTTACCCGGTTATCAGCCCGGTTTTTAAAGATTACAAGAATGGTCAATTTAAAATTATCAGCTTTTTTGCCAAGAAGGCTCGCGGCAGAATGGCGTCGTTTCTGATCCGCAATCGTGTGCAATCCGTGGATGGTCTGAAACAGTTCTGCGCCGATGGTTATCAATATAGCGTAAGGGATTCTACCCCGGAATCTCCCGTGTTTCTGCGCAGACTGGTATGAAATGAATAGGCGCAATCTTCTCTGTAGTGACGCCCGTTTTATCAGAGATCTGATTAAAAAATCTCGCGGAATTTATACAAATACAGCTGCACTTTCTGATACTTGACACTGAGCAACAGCGTCAGCTGTCCTTAATGGTTGGCAAAAGCACCTGAGCCGAATCCACTTCGATATGTTTGAAGGGTAGCTTTTCGACAGCAGCAGTGACGTATGTTTGGTTATGCTGCCGCTCTTCATTGCAGAAGTCTCTGATGGCATCAGAAAACTGCGGATGTTTTATCCAATGGTATGACCTTGTTGTTACCGGTTCGAATCCGCGCCGCAGTTTATGCTCGCCCTGAGCGCCTGCATCAAAACGCTCGAGTCCCTCTGCAATACAGATATCGATGCCTTGGTAGTAACACGTTTCGAAATGCAGATTCTGATAATCTTGTTCACACCCCCAATAACGTCCGTACAAGGTGTTTTTGTCTTTGAGAAACATCGCACCGGCCACATATCGCGGTTGTGTATCATGACGAACCATGATCAGAAACACCTGGTCCGCCAATTGCTGATGAACACCGGTAAAAAAGTCGCGGGTCAGATAACCATGCTGACCACGTACCTGGTAGGTATTCTGGTAAAACACATAAAACTGGTCCCAGATTTCTCTGGTCAGCTGCTCCCCTGTCAGTCGCTCAAACATAAAACCCTGGCGAGCAACATCACTGCGCTCCTTTTTCAGAGTCTTTCGTTTTCGCGAGCTGCACCTGATCAGAAAGTCATCAAATGTCTCATAGGCGTTGTTGTGCCAATGAAACTGGCACGCCTCGCGGCGAATCAGCGTCGTTTGGTCCAGCAGCACAGAACTTGCCTGATCCGGAAACAGTAAATGCCAGGAACTCGCCCCGACTTTTTCTGCAAACTGTTTGACTGCCTCAACGACGGGTTGCAACAGATCCGCCAGCAACCTTGGGTCTGCCGTCAGCAGTCTTGCTGA